>DASVNP010000049.1:0-70170 GCA_036383775.1 Paraburkholderia sp.
CGCCGCGCCGCGTCGGCCCGGGCGGCCGCTCGCACCACCGCCCGCTGTTCGAGTTGCGCGATGCGGCAGCTCTGCATGCCTCAAGGCCTGTCGACCGGCGAACTGGCGAAACTCGAAACGCTCATCTGCTCCGCGCGCTCAGTGCAGCGCGGCGAAACGCTGTATCGCAGCGGCGACCGCTTCGACAATATGTATGCCGTGCGTTCCGGTTCGATGAAAACCGTCATGGCGCACCGTGACGGCCGCGAGCAGGTCACGGGTTTGCGCCTTCCCGGCGAAGCGCTCGGTCTCGACGGCATCAGCAACGACGTGCATGCGTGCAGCGCCCTCGCCCTCGAAGACAGCACCGTTTGCATCGTCCCCTACGCGTCGCTCAAATCGTTGTGCCGCGAAATCGGATCGATGCAGGAGCGCATGCACAAGCTACTGGGCGAGCAGATCGTCCGCGAGGCGGCGCAAATGATGGTGCTAGGCTCGCTGTCGGCGGACGAACGGGTGGCGACGTTCCTGCTCGACGTGTCGGAGCGCAATGCGCAACGCGGCTATTCGTCGGCGGAATTCAATCTGCGCATGACGCGCGAGGACATGGGCAGCTATCTCGGCATGACGCTTGAAACCGTGAGCCGCACCCTGTCAAGATTTCAAAAGCGTGGTTTGATCGACACGCAGGGCAAGCACATCCGGATCGTCGACCTGGAAGGTTTGCGTCAGGTTTAAGCCCTGGCTGTGGGCCGGCCCAAGCCGCCGCGCCCCCGCCCATTCTCTTTTAACGCGCTTTCGCCTTGGCATGGCTCCTGCGAGCGGGTACAGTCTTTAGTCCGTCCCCCACAAGGAGACCCGGCGAAATGAATCGCGACCCCGCTCCGCGTCATCCGCTCGTCCAACGTCTGATCGAAGCGCGTCAAGTGACCGACGCGCTTTTCTCCATTGTCAAACCCGGGTTCCTGTATGAACGGCCGATCCGTGAACGGCACCGGATCGTGTTTTATATCGGCCATCTGGAAGCTTTCGATCGTAATCTGTTCGATCAGCGCCTGTTCGATCTGCCGGCGTTCGACCCGCACCTTGACCAGCTGTTCGCATTCGGTATCGATCCCGTCGACGGCGGTTTTCCGACCGACCAACCCGGCGACTGGCCCTCGCTCCACACCGTGCGCGACTACGGCTCGCGCGCCCGCGAACAGATCGACCGTGAGCTTGACGCGCTCACGCACGGCTCGCGAGTCGGCGCTTCTGAACAGTTGCTGAACGTCGCAATCGAGCACAGGTTGATGCATGCCGAAACGCTGGCCTACATGCTTCATCAGTTGCCGCTTGAGCAGAAGATCAGCGTGCCGGGCGATCCCGTCGCGACGCAAACCGCGCGGCGCGAAGCGTTATCGCCGATGGTGAACATTCCGGCCGGCTCGACCGTGCTCGGCATGGCGCGCGATAGTGGCCACTTCGGTTGGGACAATGAATTCGGCGAAATGCATGTCGACGTGCCGGCCTTCGAGATCGATCGTCATATGGTGACGAACGGCGCGTTCCGCGAATTCATCGAGGCAGGAGGCTACCGCGAACCAAAGTGGTGGTCGGAGAAGGATTGGTCGTGGCGGCAAGCCGAGCACATCGAGCATCCGGCCTGCTGGTCGAGGCGCAACGCGGACGGTGAAGATGACGCGTGGATGCTGCGCACCATGTTCGACGAGATCCCCCTGCCGCTCGACTGGCCGGTGTACGTCAGCCATGCCGAAGCGAGCGCCTACGCTCGCTGGGCCGGCAAGACGCTGCCCACCGAGGCGCAATGGCAGCGCGCGGCACACGGCGCACCGCACGCGGCTTCCGGCAACTTCGATTTCCGCAGCTGGGACCCGCAGCCGGTGGACGCATATCCGGATAACGTCAGCGCATTCGGTGTCGAAGGTCAATTCGGCAATGGCTGGGAGTGGACATCCACTGTGTTCGATGCACTGCCTGGCTTTGAAGCCTTTCCGTTTTATCTCGGCTACTCCGCCAACTTTTTCGACGGCCAGCATTACGTCATCAAAGGCGGATCGGCGCGCACCGCGCAGTGCATGCTGCGGCCGGCGTTCCGCAACTGGTTTCAGCCGCATTATCAATATGTTTATGCGGGGTTCCGGTGTGTTCGGTGATTAATAAGCAGAGCAAAAGATGACCTTGGAGTCATCTTTTGCCTTACTTGCCACTCCCGCGGACGACTGAATTAGCGCGTGAAGACATGGACGCCAGCCAGCAGCGCCGCGAGTCAACTACCTATGCCCTCGCCGCCTGCCACGGCAGCGTTGACCACCAAAGATAGCGCACCAACCAGCACGAGACTCCACGCCCAGATCGCGTCCAGATTGAACCAGCTCCGCGACACGAATTTGAGCCCCAGGAAGCGGTAGACCAACCAGGCAAACAATCCGCCGACCGCAGCCATCGCGGCGGCATGCACACCGGAAACCAGCAGCGCCATACGCAGATCCGTTTCCATCAAAGCTTGCGCGGCCCGGTGCCCGCGATCCATGTCATCGGCGCGGCAAAGTCCGAGATAGACCGGTACGAGCATCAGCCCGGCGCCGTGCGCAACGGCAACGGCAAACGACCAGAGCGCGAGCCGCGCCGGCGGGATTCGCGCGAGCACGCGCGGATGGCGTCTGCGGATCAGCAGGAATACACCGAAGCCCATAACGAGCACACTGGCGCCGAGCTGGATTTCGCGCTGCCAGGCAAGCACGATTGCAAGCATGGCGAACGGCAGCAGCACCACGAACATCGCGAGTACGTGCCCGGCCGCAAGATAGACGAGCGCGTGGAACAGCGCCCGCGCGCGCCGCTGCATCAACCCGTTGGCAACGGCGAGCGGCCACCCCATCGCCGGGTTGATCCCGTGATAGACACCACTCGCCAGGACAGCCAGCCACAGCCCGGTTTGCGACCAGCCGCCCGCGCTCAAACGCCCACCGACGGATAGCAGAACGAATCTGTAGAACAGTCTCCACCTTCGAGCCGGATCTGGTGAGCCCGGTATCCATCGGGGAAATCCACCCAATAATCGTCGGCAAGCGCGAGGCCCCCGCCGGAATCGGCCCGCGCCATGACCTGTGCCGCAGGCACGCCGTCCGGGTAGAACTGGTTGTCCCAAGTGGAATAGAGCGAGTTTGTCCAATAAACGCGCTTGCCGTCGCGGCTGATCTCGACCATCTGCGGACCACCCGAGAAAGTTTTACCGTTGGCATGCGGCGTGCGTCGCGCGATCCCGCCAATATGTACCGATCCTGTGAGCTTCGGTTTGCGGGGTTCCGTCACGTCGTACTGGCGCATCTCGCCCGTGCCCCAGCAAGCCACATAGAGGAATTTGTCGTCGATGGAGAGGTCGATATCGGTGACGAGCGGCGGCACCGCCCCAAAGCCCTGCAGCAAGGGAGGCAACAGTTCCGCCGCAGCGGGCTCGGGCGGAATGGTCGCCGTCTTCTCGATGTGGAACTGCCCACCCTCGCGCCACCAGGTCCAGATCGACCCTTCCAGGTTAGTCGTGTCGATCACAACGCCGATAAAGCCGTACTCGCGGCTGGGATCGTGAGCGGGCCGCACTTCGAGCGCCATCTGATGATTTGCGCCAAGGTCGAGGGTCTGCACATTGCGCCTGCCGCGCAGATCCCAGAAGTGGATACGGTGTCCGTACTTGTTCGACAGCAGGTCTTCGGCAACGATACCGTTCTCGAACTGCGGCGGCAAAGCCCACTCGCTCGACACCATATAGTCACGCGGCAGATTCCACCAGAAGTCGTAGTGTTTCTCCTGCGGCCCGCGTTCGATCTCCCAGCGCCCGAGCACCTCGAATGTTTCGCAATCCATGATAAAAATTCCCGGCGGCCCGTCGATGCCGTCTTTCCCGCCGCCGCCAAGCGTGCTGACATAGATGCCTTCAGGACCGCAATGAACCGTATGCGGACGCGAATAGCCCGTCTTGCGGAAGATTTCTTCAGGTTCGATGATTTTGTGAATCCGCGCCTGGGTCGGATGCGGCTGGGTATCCACGATATAAATGCGTGACGAGCGCATACCCGGAATGATCAGGTAACGCCGCTCGAGGAACGCATGGCCAGTCAACGGCGAGAGTGCCGAGGAGCAGGCATTCCATCCGAAATGATGGAACTCGTCCCCCTTGTACGGAACCGGCACCGTATGAACGACCTGGCTGTATGTCGGCGAGCCGGGCTTCACATCGATAACAGCGAGTGCGTCAGGCTGCGAGAAATCAGGGCTGAGAAGCACGGTGTAAGCGTACTCTTCCGCCGGCGCATCCATCGCCAGTTTCGGCGAGGCATGAAACGTAGGATCCGGGCGCATACCCATGATGGGAGTCTCCTTGTCGTACGCCAACGAGGGCGCGGTCAGGCCAATTTACCGGCGCGCGGGGCGGACGACAAAGAAGCAAATTCCATACGTTTATCTGCTGAAGTAATAAACCCGACGCCTTAACGCGCCGGGCGAGTCGCGCCCTTTTCAAATCGCGTGGACTCGACCCTCAATACTTCGCCGATGCGCTGGCTGATCACTCGCGCGGCGCCCGCCGCCGCGCTAGACGCGCGGCAGGTCGTCGATGCATTTTTCGACGTGGCCGTCAGGCACGTCCGTATCGATTCCGTCGTGGCCGTCGGTGTGCGTCACGACTTTGATTTTGGGTCCGAGAAAGGGCATTCCGCCGAGTGTAAACAGCGACCAGACGCCATTGCCTGCGTGGATCGCCTGGACGACTTTTTCCACCTCGACAACCTCGAGGGCCGACAGCCATTCATTCGTTTTTGGATTGACGTGGGCCCAGCGCAGGTGGGTAACGCGGTCGGTAACGGGGTCAATGCGTACGCCATCGATAGCAAACGTAGTCATGTCGAACTCCATCTTCCTTACCTCAGGAAGTAATCGTAGCACTTCGCCGGTACGATTTTCATGTCGCTGCAAAACCCGTCGTACCCGCTCACTACGTGATCTCGTGCGCGGACGCCGCAACCGGCCATGCTAGGCTAAGCGCAGAGATTGCGCCGGTGCAACAATGAACCCGGTGCCACGAAAAACATCGAAATTGTGCATTGCCTGAATATCCGCGTCCGCTCCCTCGTTTAGGTTGAACGCAGGCGACATAAGGTGGACATAAGGGTGGATCGATGATCGACGTCAACCCGCGTTTTGTCTGGCGGCAACGGCGGTGCGCCGTGCTTTGCTGCTGCGCCGCACTCGCCGGCTGCATGGTCGGTCCGGACTACCACTCCCCCCCGGCGCCCGCCACGGACGCCTACACTTCGACTCCCTTGCCCGATCAGACGGCTTCCGCGCCGGGGGCCGCCGGTTTGCCGCAGCGCTTCGCGCCCGGACAGGATATTCCGGCAGCCTGGTGGACGCTATTTCATTGCGAGCCGCTCGACACGCTGATTCGCGAAGCTTTCACCAACAGCCCGAACGTTGCCGCGGCGCAGGCTGCCTTGCGGCAAGCCCACGAAACTTACGTGGCGCAGGTCGGTGGCACGCTTTTGCCCAGCGTCGATGCGCAACTGGGCGCCACGCGCGAAAAATTGAATGGGATCGCGTTCGGCCAGCCGGGATTGACTGAAGAATTCAATCTCTACAACGCATCGGTCAATGTGTCGTACAAACTCGATGTATTCGGCGGAACACGGCGCGAACTCGAAGCATTGCATGCGCAAGTCGACTACCAGTCCTATCAGTTGCAAGGCGCGTATCTTGCGATGTCGGCCAATATCGTCACCGCGGCGGTCAAGGAAGCGTCGCTGCGGGCCCAGATCGACGCCACCGAACGGATTGCCACAGAGGAAGACGAACAACTGGCAGTACTCAGCAAGCAATTCGATCTGGGCGGCGTCAGCCGCACGGCGGTGCTCGCTCAGCAGACGCTGGTCGCGCAAACCCGCGCGACGCTGCCGCCCCTCCTGCAACAGCTCGACCAGACGCGTCACCAGCTCGCCGTGCTGGCCGGCAAATTGCCGAGCGACGCCACCCTGCCCGAATTCAGACTCGACATGTTTTCGCTGCCCGTGTCGCTGCCGGTGAGCTTGCCGTCGGCGCTCGTGCGGCAACGGCCCGACATCCTCGCCGCCGACGCCGTGCTGCACCAGGCCAGCGCGCAAGTCGGCGTGGCCACGGCAGCCATGTATCCGCAGATCACGCTGTCCGCCAGCTATGGCGCCGAGGCGCTCACGCCCGCGCAGCTATTCAGAGCCGGCAGCACGATCTGGAGCCTGGGCGGCAGCCTGCTGCAACCGCTCTTTCACGGCGGCCAGTTAAGCGCGCAAAAGCGCGCGGCCGAGGCGGCGTACGAGCAGGCCGACGCGCAGTACCGCGAAACGGTGCTGCTGGCGTTCCAGAACGTGGCGGATTCGCTGCGCGCGCTCGATCACGACGCCACCGGCCTGAAAGCCCAGACCGACGCATGGCACGCCGCCAGCGATTCGCTCGACCTGACGCGCGGACAGTACCGGGTGGGCGGCGTGAGCTACCTGTCGCTGCTCGATGCCCAACGCCAGTATCAGCAAACGGTGGTGAGCCTCGCACAGGCGCAGGCGTCGCGCTACGCCGACACCGCGGCGCTGTTTCAGGCGCTCGGCGGCGGCTGGTGGAACGCCTCCGCCGCGCCTGGCCCCGCCACGCAATGACTCATGACAACCGCGCACTTGCTCGATAACCTCCGCGCCGACGCGTCGCCCGTTGCCGAAGAAGGACATGACGATGACTGAAAAACCCCGGATGACGAAGCGCATGACGATCATGCTGATCTGCGTCGGGCTGCTGCTGGCGCTGCTTGTCGGCTTCAACCAGTTCAGGTCGTACATGTTCGCGAAGTTCATGGCCAGCAATGCCGCGCCGCCCGCCACGGTGTCGGCGACCATTGCCGGCTATCAGACGTGGCAGCCGCAGCTCGCCGCGGTCGGCAGCCTGCGCGCAGTGCGCGGCGTCGATGTGACCACCGAGATAGCAGGACTCGTGCGCGAAATCGCGTTCAGTTCGGGCCAGGAAGCGAAGGCCGGACAGATTCTCGTCCGCCTGAACGACGATACCGACGTGGCCTTGCTTCATTCGCTACAAGCCACGGCAGAGCTGGCGCAAACCGTCTACCAGCGCGATCAGGCGCAGTACGACATCAAGGCGATTGCCAAGGCCCAGCTCGACGCGGACGCAGCGGATCTGAAAAGCAAGAAGGCGCAGGTCGCGCAACAGGCCGCCCTCGTGGAAAAGAAAACCATTCGCGCGCCGTTTGCCGGGCGCCTCGGCATCACCACAGTCAATCCCGGGCAATACCTGAATCCGGGCGACGCGATCGTCACGCTGCAAGCCATCGACCCGATCTACGCCGACTTCTACCTCCCGCAGCAACAGCTCGGCCAGCTCGCGATCGGCCAGACCATCGTGGTCGATACCAACGCCTTCGGCGGGCAAACGTTCACCGGCAAGATCCAGTCGCTCAATCCGAAGATCGACAGCACCACGCGCAACGTGCAAATCGAAGCAACCGTGGACAACCGCGAGCGCAAGCTGCTGCCGGGCATGTACGCCAACGTGAAAATCGACGCCGGCGTCACGCAGCGCTACCTGACCCTGCCGCAAACGGCCATCACCTACAACCCGTACGGTGCGACCGTATTCGTCGTCAAACCGGGCACCCAGCCGAACGCGCAAGGCAAGACGCTGCCCGTCGCACAGCAGGTGTTCGTCACGCCAGGCCCGACGCGCGGCGATCAGGTGGCAATCCTCAAAGGTGTCGCCGAGGGCACGCAGATCGTGACGAGCGGCCAGCTCAAGCTCAAGAACGGCGTGCCGCTCGTGATCAATAACAGCGTGCAGCCGGCGGACAATCCGAACCCGGCGCCTCAGGAACAATAACGGGGCCATGCGATGACATTTACCGATCTGTTCATCCGGCGCCCCGTGCTGGCCTCCGTCGTGAGCCTGCTGATCCTCGTGCTCGGACTACGCTCGCTCGCGGCCCTGAAGGTCAGCCAGTATCCGCGGACCGAGAACGCAGTCGTGACGATCAGTACCGCCTACTATGGCGCGAACGCCGATACCATCGCCGGCTTCATCACGCAGCCGCTCGAGGCGGCGATTGCCCAGGCGCAGGGCATCGACTATCTGTCTTCGACGAGCAGCACCGGTGTGTCGACCATTACCGCGACACTGCGCCTGAACTACGACTCGAATCGCGCGCTGACCGAGATCAACACGCAGATCCAGTCGGTGCGCAACCAGTTGCCGCCGCAAGCACAGCAACCGGTGCTGACGGTCGAGGTCGGGCAAACCACCGACGCGATGTACATGGGCTTTTACAGCAGCGTGCTGCCGAGCAACAACGTCACCGACTATCTGCTGCGCGTGGTCAAACCCAAGCTCGATTCGGTCGAAGGCGTGCAGACGGCCGAGGTGCTCGGCGGCCGGCAGTTCGCCTTGCGCGCGTGGCTCGATTCGACCCGGCTCGCCGCGCACGGCGTGACGGCGGCCGACGTCTTTACGGCGCTCGGCAACAACAACTACCTCGCGACGCTCGGCACGACCAAGGGACAAATGGTCAGCGTCGATCTGAACGCGGGCACGGACCTGCATACCGTCGACGACTTCAAGCAACTCGTCGTCAAGCAGAAAAACGGCGCGATCGTGCGTCTCGAAGACGTCGCGAACGTCGTGCTCGGCGCCGACAGCTACGACTTCAATGTGGCGTTCAGCGGCAAGCGCTCGGTGTTCATCGGCATCAAGGTCGCGCCGGACGCGAACATACTCGACGTGGCGAAGCGCGTGCGCGCGGTCTTTCCTTCGCTGCAGGCGCAGTTCCCAGTCGGCATGACCGGCGACATCGTTTATGACGCGACTGATTTCGTCAACACGGCGATCGTCGAAGTGATCAAGACGCTAGTCGAAGCACTCATCATTGTCACCGCGGTCATCTTCCTCTTTCTCGGCAGCTTTCGCGCGGTCATCGTGCCGTTGATCGCCATGCCGCTGTCGCTGATCGGCACGTTCTTCGTGATGCAATTGCTCGGCTATTCGATCAACCTGTTGACGCTGCTGGCGCTCGTGCTCGCGATTGGACTCGTGGTGGACGACGCGATCATCGTCGTCGAAAACGTGGATCGTCACATGAAGGAAGAAGGCAAGGCGCCCTTCGACGCCGCGCTGATCGCCGCGCGCGAACTCGGCGGGCCGATCCTCGCGATGACCGTCGTGCTGGTCGCCGTGTATCTGCCGATTGGCTTCCAGGGTGGTCTGACGGGCGCGCTCTTCACCGAATTCGCGTTCTCGCTCGCCGGTGCTGTCACGGTCTCCGGCGTGATCGCGCTGACCCTGTCGCCGATGATGTGCTCGCGCTTCTTCCGCGCGGACCAGGAGTCCGGGCGCTTCGCGCGCTTCGTCGACCGCCAGTTCGAGCGCGTGCATCACGGCTATGCCCGGCTGTTGCATGCAACGCTCGACACCTGGCCGGTCTTCACCGTAATGGGCGCGCTGCTGCTCGGTGGCGCGGTCTATCTGTTCATGACATCCAAATCGGAACTCGCGCCGCAGGAAGATCAGGGCATCGTGCTATCGCAGATCCAGGGGCCGCCGAACGCGACGATCCAGCAGATGCAGATGTACGCGGACCAGGTGTTCGACATCTCCAGACAGCTTCCCGAATATGCGCAGATGTTCCAGCTCACGGGCGCGCCGACGCTCAATCAGGGGATTGGCGGCGTGCTGTTCAAGACATGGGACAAGCGCAGCAAGGGCGCGACCGAGTTGCAGCAGGAATTGCAGCAGAAATGGAATCAGATTGCCGGCGCGCGCGTGGCGGCCTTCCAGTTTCCGCCGCTGCCGGGCTCGCAGGGGCTGCCGGTGCAGTTCGTGATCAGCACGACTGAGCCGTTCTCGAATCTCAACGAGGTATCGCAGGCCGTGCTGCAAAAGGCCCGGGAAAGCGGGATGTTCTTCTTTGTCGACAGCGATCTCAAGCTCGACAAGCCGGAGGCCACGCTGGTCGTCGACCGTGACAAGGTGGCTTCGCTCGGGCTCTCGCAGAGCGACGTCGGGCAGGCGCTCGGCTCGGCGCTCGGCGGCGGTTACGTCAACTACTTCTCGATTGCCGGACGCTCGTACAAGGTCATTCCGCAAGTGTTGCAGACGGACCGCCTGAATCCGTCACAGGTGCTCGACTATTATCTGCGCACGCCGGATGGCAGCGTCATGCCGGCCTCGACGATCGCGCACATCGAACACAACGTCGTGCCGGAATCGATCAATCACTTCCAGCAGCTCAACTCGGCGACGATCTCCGGCGTGATCGTGCCGGGCGTGTCGCAAGGCGAAGTGCTCGATTTCCTGCGCAAGGCCACCGCGCAAGCCGCACCAGCGGGATATTCGGCGGACTACTCGGGCCTGTCCCGGCAATTCGTGCAGGAATCCGGAGGTTTCGTCATCACGCTGCTGTTCGCGACGATCATCGTGTTCCTTGCGCTGGCGGCGCAGTTCGAAAGTTTCCGCGATCCTGTCGTGATCCTGGTCTCGGTGCCGATGGCGCTCTTCGGTGCGCTCATCTTCATCAACGTCGGCTTGAGCACACTCAACATCTACACACAGGTCGGGCTCGTCACGCTGATGGGGCTCGTCAGCAAGCACGGGATTCTGATCGTGCAGTTCGCCAACGAACTGCAGCGCGCGGGTAGATCGAAGCGCGAAGCGCTGGAAGAAGCGGCAGGCGTGCGGCTGCGCCCGATCCTGATGACGACCGCCGCGATGGTGCTCGGCGTCGTGCCGCTCGTGATTGCCTCGGGAGCCGGCGCCGCGGGCCGCAATGCGATGGGGCTCGTGATCTTCACGGGCCTCTCGATCGGCACTCTCTTTACGTTGTTCGTGGTGCCCGCGATGTATATGTTCCTCGCCGCGGATCACCATCGCGAAAGCCGGGCGCCGCAGACGGGTTAGCGTGTCAGGATGCCGGCGCGGCCGACGATTCGCGAATCACCAGATCCGGCGCCGACGGCACCACGCAATGGCGGACGTCCTTGTTGCCCCCGAGGTGGTCGAACAGCAGCGCAACCGCCTGGGTGGCCATGTCGTCCAGGTGCAGATCGACAGCGGTCAGGGGCGGGCGGCAGCTTCGCGCACGCGTGCCGTCATAACGCGTCACGACCCGCACGTCGTCCGGCACGCGCCGCCCCGCCTCGAGCAGCGCCTGCACCGAGCCAACGGCAAACGCATCGACGAGCGCACACAGTCCGTCGATCTGGGGATGTTCCCGCAGCAGCGTGCCGCATGCGTCCCGTCCCGCCGCCTCGCCGCCCGACTCATCGGCTTCCGCGATGATGGGCTCCACGCCATGCTCGGCACAGAACTTCTGGTAGCACGCCCGGGACTCGATGTATGAATTACGCTGCTGGGCACCGATTAGCAGTGCGATGTGCCGGCTACCCTGGTCCTTCAGATGACGCAGCAGCATCTCCGTAGTTGCGGCTGAATGAATGTCCACGTAGGGCACCGTATCGTTGGCCGGCTGGCGCCCAAGACACACGACCGGAAGGCCGCGGTCCTGCAGGTGGGCAACGTTCGGGTCGTCCGCAGTGGGTTCGATCACGATCGCGCCGTCGATATCGAGTTGCTCGAGCGGCAAGCGGCCGGCCATCAGCGGCGGCACCAGAACGAGCGCGAGGCCGCGCGTCAGCGCGGTCGCCGCGGCCACGGCGGCCACCTCCATCAGGAACCCCAAACGTGAGGCGCCGCCGGCAATTTCGAACGGCATCGAGGAAATCAGCGCGATGGTCCGGGCTTCGCCCGTGCGCAGCCGTTGCGCTCTGACACTGGGACGGTAGCCGAGCGCACGGGCAGCCTCTTTCACGCGTTCACGCGTTTGGGCGTCCACGTACCCCTTGCCGTTCAGCGCATGCGACACCGTGGTGGGCGAGACCCCCGCTGCGCGGGCGACATCGGCGATGGTGGCCCGCTGTTTCGTCTGCGCCGGATTGTGCATAGTGCTCCTCTCGTCCTCTCGAGTTGATACCCGGATCCTGCCACCCCACACCTATCGGGATCATCAAATCAATAAATTATTCAACTTGACAGGTCCATTTCTGCGCACCATTCTACGATAGCAAATCGATTTTGGAAGGCGCCATTTTTTTTGAACCAACCCCAAATCGATTTGCGATTATTTTTAAGCCGATCCCAAATCGATTTGGGATCGGCACCCCCACCGCATCCGGATACCGGAGCAACCCCAGCCGGGCGCAGCACGGCCACTGCCGGGAAACAGGAGACACGCCGCCATGAAGAACACCCAGCCGGCTCATGCTGTCGATGAGCGCTTACCGTTGCTCAAACTCGCCCTGTTCGGACTGCAGCACGTCCTGGTGGTGGCCGCATCGCCGATCACAGCCGTCTTCCTAGTCGCCAAGGCGCTCGGGCTGCCGTCCGCGCTGACCGTGGAGCTCATCAGCGCCACCTTTCTCGTTTGCGGTCTGGGCACCCTGCTGCAATCGTTCGGTCCGCTGAAATTCGGCGCCCGGCTGCCGTTCATCATGGTGCCCGGCGGCGCGCCCGTCGTGCTGTTCGTCCTCATTGCGCAACAGACCAATCTGCAGACGGCGAGTGGCGCGGTGATCCTGACCGGCCTGTTCTATTTCCTGCTGCTCCCCGTCTTCGCACGCTGCCTGCGATTCTTCCCGCGCATCGTGATCGGCACGATGCTGATTCTGGTGGCCGCGAACCTGATCAAGATCTACGGGGTTGTGATCGTCGGCCGGCCGGGTACCGCCGAGTTCGCGAGCCCGTTCACGATCGGGCTGGCACTCGCAACCGTCGCTTTCACGGTCCTGTTTGCCAGGATTTTCAAGGGCATGCTCGGACAGCTCGCCGTGTTGCTCGGCCTGCTGGCCGGCTCCGCGCTGGCCGCCGCCCTTGGACAGATGAACTTCACCGGCGTCTGGTCCGGCGCCGTGGTCACGATTCCCTCGCCGCTGCCTTTCGGCATGCCCCATTTCGACGTGCTGGCGGCACTTCCCTTGCTGATTTTTAGTGTGATCTCGATGGCGGAAGCCACCGGCCAGACCGTGGCGATCGCCGAGGTCGTGGGCAAGGAAATCGATCCGGACGTCACGGTACCGAAGACCATCCGCGGGGACGCGTTGATGTCCGTTCTGGGCGGCCTGTTCGGCACCTCGCTGATCATTACCAGCAGCGAAAACATCGGCATCGTTCAGGCAACCGGCATCCGTTCGCGCTTCGTGACGGCGGCCGCCGGCGTCATCCTGATCGTCATCGCGCTGCTCGCGCCGCTGGGGCGCCTCGCCAACGCGGTTCCCGCAGCCGTCGTGGGCGGCACCGCGCTGATCGTGTTTTCCATCATCGGCGTGATGGGGATCAACCTCCTCCGCCAGGTCGACCTGCGCTCGCGCGCCAACATGTACACCCTCGCCGCGGCACTGACGATGGGGTTCCTGCCGATCGTCGTGCCGGGTGTCTACAGCCGGTTTCCCGCCGCGCTTCAAATCGTGCTGGGCAACGGACTCGCCATGGGCGCGCTGACGGCGGTCATCGTCAACATCGTCTTCGAACACCTGCACCTGAACTGGCGCGTACGCGACGCCGCGAACCCAGCCCGGCATCTCGAAGCCGCGGTCAACGAAAACCATTCCTGTCACTAACCATACTCGCCCCCCTCTTCAGGAACAGCCCATGTATATCCATCCCACCGACAGGCACACGCCGCAGAACCCGACGAGCGCCGACCTTTCCGCCGACGAACTGCTGATGTTGCCGGAGTATCTGCTGCTCGACGACGGGCCGGTAAGCGAGCACGGTGCCGTCATCGCTAACGGAAAGTTTGTCGACGTCGATCGTGCCGAAGCCTTGATCGAACGGTACCCGCACCTGACTCCGGTCAGACTACCCGGCAAACTGATCATGCCGGGCTTCATCGACGCACACCATCACCTCACGCAGTCGTTCGGCAAAGCGCTCGCGTTCGGCGAACCATCGGAGATCTATCGCCGTATCTGGGTGCCGCTGGAAAACTGCCTCGACGAAAACCTGCTGTACCTGTCGGCCAAGCTGGCAGCACTGGAAGCATTGCGTGGCGGCTTTACCACGGTCTGCGATGCCGGCACGCGAGCGAGCGGCGACGCCACGACCATCGCAGCGGCCACGCAGGAGGTTGGTATCCGCTGCGTGCTCGGCCTGATCTGCAATGATCTGGCCGACGACATCGACGCTCGCGAGCGCGCAGCCATCGTCGAGCGTGGACGCGCGCACCTTGCGCGCTGGGCGGGTCATCCGCTCGTTCATCCGTCGCTGGCAGTGTCGGTGCCCGAAGCCGGATCGGACGGCATGCTGCAGACGGCCGCCGCGCTCTGTGCGGATGCCGGTGCGATCTTCCAGACGCATGCGAACGAACACCTGGCAGCAGTGGAGCGATCCATCGTCCGACGCAAGATGCGCCCGATCGAGCATCTGCATTACGCCGGCGCACTCGGTCCGCAAACCCTGATCGCGCACGCGACGCTCGTGACACCCACGGAATTGAACCTGTTGCGCGACACCGGAACGGCGGTCAGCTACAACCCGGTCGCGAGCTCATGGAAAGGCAACGCCGTCGCTCCCGCGATGCAGATGGCGGCGCTCGGCATCCGCTTCGGACTGGGTACCGATGGCACGCGCAGCGACGCCTTCAGAATGCTCGACGCTGCCGAAACCGCGCAGCGTCTCGCATTTGGCCTCACGACCGGCGACTCGTCGTGCGGCGCGGGCGAACTGTGGCTCGACCACGCGCTGCGCGGCGGCGCCGACGCGCTGCGCCTGGATGCGCTGACGGGCGATATCACGGTCGGCAAAGCCGCCGACTTTCTGCTGATCGACATCGACGTGCCGGAAATGCGGCCGTCCTGGGATCTGCGGTGGGAACTGGTCAGGCTCGCCAACCGCAGTCAGATCGATGCGGTGTTCGTCGCGGGCCGGCTGCGCCTTTGGCAAGGCTGGCCCGTCGACTGGGATGCGCGCGCGTTGCTGAAGGAAGTCGACGAAGCGGCTGCGGCCGTCGTGGCACGCGCTCCAATCCAACGAGTTCATTCCGCGGCGCAACCCGTTGCCGGTACACCGCGAGTGGGTCTTGCCGCCCCGCAATCCGTGAACCTCGCTGCGGATCTATAGCGGGCATTTCAATCCAGCTAAATCCGCATCTGTATTTAACATTCCTAACTGAGAATTGCTGTGAACCTCACAATATTTGCCATCCTCGCCGCCACCGTGGTCATCGCTGCGTTCGTTCAAGGCGCGGTGGGTGTCGGTTTCGCGCTCATCGCCGCGCCGGTGATCGGGCTCGTGGACCCAGGTCTGCTGCCGGTGTCGCTGCTTATCCTGATGCTGCCCTTGAACATCTATCTCGCATGGCGTGAGCGTCCCGCGCTCGACTCGAACGGCGCCCTGTGGATCACACTTGGGCGAACCGTCGGCGCGGTGGGTGGCGTGTTGATCATTTCGCGCATCTCCGCGCACGACCTCAATCTGTTCATCGGCGCGTCGACCATCGCCGCGGCGGTCGCGACCCTGTGCGCCCCGACCTTCGCGCCTGGCCGCAACGCGTTCATGGCCGCGGGTGCGGTGACCGGTATTACGGAGACCGCAACCGGCATCGGCGGCCCGGCGCTCGCGATGGTCTTTCAGCACTACCGGGCGCCGGCGCTGCGCTCGACCATCGCGCTCTGTTTCGCGGTCGGCGAGGTGGTCTCGCTGGTGATGCTGAGCGTTGCAGGGCAGATCACGCCCGGAAAGTTCGTGTCGGCGTTGCTGCTCGTGCCACCGGTCATTGTCGGCGCATTCATCAGCCATCACATCCACCATCGCTTCAATGGCAAGACGCTGCGTATCAGCGTGATGGCGTTCGCGATCGTGTCGGGCGCGGCGATCCTGTACCAGACCTTGACGTAATTCAGGCAGCGGCCATTTCATTAGACGCAGAGGAGACCTATGAAAAAACAGATTTGTTCGATTGCCTTGCCGCTGCTGGGCGTTGCCGCCGGCGCGCAGGCGCAGAGCAGCGTGACGCTCTATGGCAGCCTGGACGCGGGGGTCGGTTACGTTAGCAACCTGCACGGCGGCCGCACGTTTATCGCCGAACAGGGCACCTTCCAGGCCGACCGCTGGGGCCTCACAGGGACCGAGGACCTCGGCGGCGGGCTGAAAACGGTGTTCAAGCTAGAGGCTGGCTTTTCGACGATCAGCGGCGCGATGTCCAGCCCAGGAACGCTGTTCAACCGCCAGGCCTATGTCGGGCTGTCGGACGACCGCTTCGGCACAGTCACGCTGGGGCGCCAGACCGACTTCCATTTCGAAATGCTCGGTCCGCTGTCCACCGCGCAGTCGTTGGGCGACTTCTCCGCGTTTCACCCTGGCAACGTTGATGGATTGGGCAACACCGTGCCGGTCGAATGGTCGAATGCACTCAAGTTCCGCAGTCAGAATTTTTCAGGCGTGACGTTCGGCGCCATGTATGGATTCACTAATACGACCAGCAGCACAGCGGGGCGCAGCATCAGCTTCGGTGCGACCTATGCGAACGGACCGGTCAAGCTCGCCGCCGCTTACTCGGAGTATCACGACCGCACGCTGAACCTCGCGACTGCCCTTGGGCTGACCAGGTTCGAAGGCGTCAATCTGGCAGGTGGGACGCCGTTCGTGGCCGACAGCGTGCGCAACGCAGGTGTTGGCGGTAGTTATCAGCTGGGCCGCTTCCTGTTGCACGCGCTGGTGACACAGGTGCGGATCGAGCGGCACGGTCAGACGGAGAACTACCGCACGGCCGATGGCGGCGTCAATTTCCAGCTCGCACCGGACTATCAGATCGACGCTGGGGCGTGGACCACCACGCTCGCTGGCAAACGGTGGACGCAGCTGACTGTCGCGAACGTCTACTCGTTGTCGAAACGGACGCAGCTTTATGCCGACTTGATGGTCGAGCAGGCCTCTTCAGGTGCCGTCGCCAATACGATTGGAATCGGCGCGTCTTCCTCGAACCGGCAGACCGTTTTACTCGCCGGTATTCATCATCTGTTTTGACCCTGCGCGCAGACGCTCGTTACTCAACGCTCAACCTTTCGTCTCCAGTGCTCGCCTCCTCCTGTCAGAGCACTGTTCAGCCCTCCGCTGTGAGGGCTTTTTTTCGTGTCCATTTCGTCAGTTCAATTGAACGTAGTATCGGTTCAATAACATCAGCTTCACGGGCAGACCATCCCCGCGACGCTCCGCCGCAATGCAACACCACCCTCCCCCACGCGAAATCCCCGCTGCATCTTTGTCTGATATTTCCGTCAGCGCTGGTCTATAACACAATGAGCAACGCGATCTTCGTGCCGTTGCGGACTCACAAGGTCACTACGCGCAGACTTCCGTGCGCCCCTTCCGCACCTGTCTGCCAGCGCTGATCCGACAGATCGGCAGCTTGCTGTGTAGCAGCCTCTTCAAAAGCCCGGACCCGTCGCCCCCGTTTCGCGGCGGTTCACCGGCGACATTGCTCCGACTCCCCGAACGACGACCGATATCGCCGGTCGCTTCCCATCCATCCACGATGAGGAGCCCCGCGCCGTTCGGGCCAGGTGACGTGTGACCGCGAATTCCCCAGGACGGTCGCCCGGGAATTTGCTCATCGATCAAGGTGCCTAAATGAAAGTACTAAAGATGGTATCGGCAAGTGCACTCTGCCTGCTTACTTCGGCCGGTGCCGCTTTTGCCCAGGATGCGCAGCAGACTCCGCCCGCGCAAATGAACCAGCAGGCTGCGCAGCAGAGCGCAATGCCAGGCAGCGAACAAATGCGTGATACGTCAATGGGCGGCGTGCCCGGGCAGAAAACGCAAACGGGCACCCGAATACTCTACGGGGCGCCTTGTACTGGAGGATCGTTCTGCGATATTTACCACGGCAACTAACCCGGTTACGCAGTCTCCTCTCCGCTTTGGCGCTGGCCATCCTGTCTTGTGGATGCTTTGCAGCGAGCACGCCGGATTCGTGCTCGCCTGCGCTCTCGGACGTCGATGTCATGAGCGGCTTCAGGGTCCGGGCAGACTGTGGTTTCCCGATCCGGCCCCTGACCCGCCTCACTACCGGGTTGAACCGCGTGGCCAAGGAGGCTGGACTCTCCGCTGCCCAGCGAGTCGCGCTGGCAAGAGCCACTAATGTGATATCAGGCGCTGTCGTCGCGCAATCGCGCCGCGCCGGCGGCAGCACTGATGTCGCGTTCGTCCATATCGAATCGCTCATCGAAAACCTCGCCCGGGAAATCAAGGCGCGCCCCGACACCGACCCAGTGGCTGAAGCCCGGAAATGGGACGCACGCTACAGTAATCTGTTGCGACGATCGGCAACTGCCCGCAGTTCCGATCCTCTCGAATCGCAGATCGCCGTGGCGCTCGATCGCCTCGATCTGGACGAGGCATTGCGGCTGTTAGCAACACTGCTTGCCGAAAAACAGGGCGCCACACAGGCGTTCGCCGCGCACTGCTACGAGGCCGCGGTGATCGAGCTTCTGCGCTTCAGCCCGGATCGCGCATTGCCCTACCTGGAAAAGGCGTACGCGTTGCAACCTGACGATCCCGACATCGCGTCCGACTTTGCCGAGGCCCTGCAGGCGCAATCCGAACTCGAGCGTGCGGAAGCGGTTAACGAGGCACTGTTGCAGCGCTACCGCACGCTTGCTCAGGAGAAGCCTGCCACTTATCAGCCTCTTGTCGCGCGCATGCTCGACCAACTGGGCAGCCTTTACATCGGCCTGCAACGGCCAACGGAGGCAGAGGCAGCCTACCTGCACGCGCTGGAGATCGACTGGGCACTCGCGCGAGAAAACCCCGCGGCCTACGGACCTCGCGTGGCGGAAACCTTTGACCACCTCGGCGCTCTGTATCGCGATACACAACGCCTGAACGATGCCGCGGATGCCTACCGCGAAGCCTTGGATATCGATCGCGCCCTGGCCCAGCGGGACCGCGCAGCCTACACGCCCGATGTGGCAACAACGCTGGACGACCTCGGCATCCTCTACAGTGCAACGCAGCGCACGGGCAATGCCGAACAGGCCTATCGCGAAGCACTGGAGATCCAGCGTGCTCTCGTACGCGACAATCCCGCCCTCTGGCGTCCGACACTTGCGCAGACACTCAACAACCTTGGAAACCTCTATAGCGCGACGCAGCGATACCCGGAAGCGGAGCGTGCTTATCGCGAAGCGCTCACCATCCGTCGGCAACTCGCCTACGAGAGCCCGGCGCTCTACAAGCCCGATATGGCACGCACGCTTAGCAATCTCGGCGTGCTCTATCGAGCCACGCAACGGCCCAGGGAAGCGCAGCACGCTGACCAGCAAGCGCTGCGGATCTATCGTCAGCTTGCGCGGACCAACCCCGCCGCATGGCAAGCCGACGAAGCGAGGACGTTGAACAATCTGGGCGTTCTATTCAGTCATACACAACGGCCACGCGAGGCGGAGGCTGTCTATCGTGAGGCGCTGGGACTCTACCGCTCTCTGTCGCGCGAAAATCCCAACGCCTATCGCCAGGACGAGGCGAGGACACTCGGCAATCTGGGAGAGCTCCTCAATCAGACGCAGCGGCCACGTGAAGCGATGGAGGCCAAACGCGAAGCAGCCCGGCTTCTCGGTGCAGCGGACACGCCGTAGCAATGCACGGGTGAAATCCGGTTCGCTCTCGCACTGCGTTAAAGCGCCAGCAATCGGAATTCAACAGATCAATCAAGCCACACTAGCCATGCTCGACTGGCGGCGCCATCTCACCGGCGCTCGACGTCCCGTCACTCGCGGCTTGCGCTTCCGTCTCCGGCCCCATGGTCACCAGCACGCTGCAACTGACGCGGTCCAGTAACAAGCCATCGTTCTTGCCGCTCCACCAGCGCGCCAGCCGGCCGGTACGGCGATGTCCAACAACGATCAGATCGACTTTCAGATCGTTCGCGAAGAATGGAATCTGGTCCAATGGATCACCGACGGCGAAGTGCCCGGTCGCCCGGATTCCGCGTGCAGCGAGCTTTTGCAAGCCCTCTTCGAGCACGCTTTTGGCCGAGTCGTTGATGAATTCGACCGGAACCGCCGAGATAATGTCCGCCCCTTGCACCCAGGCGGAATTGCTCAGAACAGCGAGCACGTGCACTTCCGCTTTGAGCTCCTGCGCCAGGCAGGCGCCGTCTTTCAAGGCGTGACGCCCTTCGAGCGTTCCGTCGTAACAGAGAAGAACGCGGTTAAAAGTCGGCATGCTCTGTCTCCCTGCGCTTTCGCGGCAACGCAACAATCCGCTGCGCAAAATAACGATGCGTCGCGCTCGGGCACAGCCGCAGCAGGGCTGCCGAGCCGGCACGTCACAGATTCATTGTATATCACCTCATGATATACATGCCGGTGACAACCCCACTGTGTTTGAATCTTCGACAATCAGGCCTGCAGAGATTTTCCGGGATCTTTGACGTGCGCCGCCACTTCCATCTTGTAGAAGCGTGCACTGACAGTGGCTGCCCTGTTCAGGGCTGATCGTCATCAGCGAAAGCGCGACCTCTGCCCCGCCGCGCTCACCGGACTACGGAGTTCCCATTGCCAATATAGCTCACAACGTGATATATACTAAACGATGAGCGATCGCGGCAATCGCCTGCTGTGTGCAATCGCGGAGGAACCGATGCTAGCTCCGTTTTCACGCATTCTCCTGTGCTATGACGGCACACCCGAAGGACAACGAGCGCTACGCTGCGGCGCGATGCTTGCGCGGCAGCTGCAAGCTGAAACACACCTTCTGTCGATCATGGACACGACATGCTGGTCGAACGGATTTGGCGTGTTGGCGTCGGCGAGTTTCGACATGGATGAACGGGACGCGAGGAAAACGCTCGAGGAAGGCATCGGCAAGTTGCACGCGTGGGGCGTCGCCGCGCAGGGTCATTTCGAGGTAGGCAGCGCGGTCGACCACATCGCACGGTTGGCCCACGCCATACGCGCTGATCTGATCGTTCTGGGCCACCAGCCGCAAGGCGTTTTTGCGCGCTGGTGGACAGGGGAGAACCATGCAGGGCTGCTTGACCGGGTGCCGTGCCGTGTTCTATTCGAGGTCGCGGACTCACTCGTTGATTGACACGTGACCGTGCAGGAGACCGATCATGATGGATTTTCTGGTGCAATTCGCAGTCGCCGGCGTAGTACTTGGGCTGGTGATTCTTCTGGTCGTTACCCAGGAACGCCGCGCCACCCTGCGGGAACGGATTCTTCATGCCGGCACGCGCCGCCATTGGTGGAATCGGCCGCGCAATGGGCATTCATAGCTGCAACGCGGCCGGCCCACCGCGCTATGGCCGTGGCTTGCGCAGCGGCACTGCGATTCAAACGAAACGAAGACGCCTAAAGCCCCCAGATAATGTCCGCATCCGTCTTGCGTGCCTCGCGCATCATGTCCAGAAACGGCCATGCACGCTGCGAGAGCCGGTTACGCGAATCACGTTGATTGCCGGCTGAGCGGTGCAATGGTTCGAGCGTCGCTTCCGCCGCGGCGTCGTCCGAGATTGCGGCTTCGAGCCGGCCAATCGCACCCGGCAGTTCGTCGTGCATGATGACGCCGCGGTCATCGAGGCGCTTGCCGATCAAACCCAGCAAGTACTGAGCAAGGTCCCGGAGCATCACGACATCCGGCGATGCCGGTGATTGAAAAGTAATTAGCATGACGGCCTCCCTTTGAATTGCGTACGGCAACCGCTGCATCGATCGGATTCCTATGCGGATTGCCCAGCGAAACGATGCGCGCCTCGCCCTTCCGCAGCAATTCGCCTTCGGTCGCCTTATATCACAAAATGATAAAACTGAATCGCGATCACGTCCATCCGCCGGAGCCTTGTACCTCCGGACTCGGCGCTCAACGGAGATTGACTTGCCCCGCCGTTCCGCGCTGCAGCAAGCCGCCGCTGCGTTTTATATCATATTGAAATATAATCATGGCCAGAATGTATTCGCGTTGCCTGGGTTTCCCCGGTAATGTCGGCCCCGGCATAATCGACTACGTCCCCTTTTCTATCTTGTCCCGCTCTCCTGCTCTGCGCTGGCTTTCCAGCTTTATTCCCGCCCCCGTTACCGTCAAGTGGCAAGAGCGCGCGCGTTCGTGCCTCGGCGCGCTGATCGGTATCGCCTTTACGGGCGGCTCCATGTACCTGCTGCTGGGGCCGGCGGCCAGCATTCCGCTGCTCGTCGCGCCAATGGGCGCCTCCGCCGTGCTGCTGTTCGCCGTGCCCGCGAGCCCGCTGGCGCAACCGTGGTCCATCATCGGCGGCAATCTCGTCTCCGCGACCATCGGCGTGACCTGCGCCAGCATGATTGCCGATCCGACCCTCGCGGCCGCACTGGCAGTCGCGCTGTCGATCTGCGGCATGTTCGCGCTGCGCTGCGTGCATCCGCCCTCGGGCGCGGTCGCATTGACCGCCGTGCTGGGCGGCCCCGTCATCCATGCGCTGGGCTACCGGTTCGTGCTCGAGCCGATCGCACTCCAGTCGGCCGCGCTGCTCGCCGCGGCGCTGGCCTATCACGCCGCCACCGGCCATCGCTATCCGCACTCGGCCGGGCGGCCAGACCGCGCAGCGAGCGGCAAAGCGGCGGAAGACGCGGCGCGCGCCGGTTTCACCCGCGCGGATATCGAAGTCGTTCTGAAGCGCCGCAGCGAAATGCTGGACATCGACGTGGACGACCTCGAGTCGCTCCTGCGCGAAACGCAGCTTCAGGCCTTCTCGCGCAGCTTCAACGAACTGACCTGCGGCGACATCATGTCCCGCCACGTCGTGTCGGTGTCGGCGGCGACGCGCGCCGCCGTCGCGTGGGGCGTGCTAAGACGCAACAACGTGAAGGCATTGCCTGTTACCGATGCGGACCAGAACCTGATCGGCATCGTGACGCGCGCCGACCTGATCGATAAAAGGCTGGTCGCCAGATTCTCGCCGTTCGTTGCCTACTTCGACGGATGGCTGCGTGGCGATGCGCTGCGTGCTCCAAACGTCGGCAGCGTGATGAGCACCGATGTGCTCACCGTCAAGGCAACCGCGCCGATCACCGACCTCGTGCCGATGTTCGCGAACTACGGCCATCACCACATCCCGGTAGTCGATGCCGGCGGGCATGTGGTCGGCATGATCACGCAAGTCGACCTGATCTCCGGCCTCTATCGGCAAACCATGGAGCGGGCCCGGCAGACCGCATAACGGCAACGTGGCCGCATCCGCGGCAGTCCGTCCAAATACATCATTATGTGATATATTCGGCGTTTATTTGCCTTGACGGGTGCCAGATGAAAGTGCGGAATCGCAGTCTCAAGAAAACCGATTTTGAGCAGCTATCGGAGTTTCGCTATCAGATGCGGCGCTTCGAACGCTTCTCGGAGCAGGCTGCCCAGAGCGAGGGCATTACGCCGCTTCAATATCTGCTGCTGCTGCATATCAAAGGATACCCGGAGCGCGACTGGGCGACCGTCGGCGAGTTGGCTGAGCGGCTTCAGGCCCAGCACCATGGCGTCGTCGCGCTGGTGTCGCGCTGCGAAGCCCTCGATCTGGTGCGTCGTCAGGTGAGCGAAATAGATCGCCGCCAGGTTGAAGTTCACCTTGAGAAAGCCGGCGAGCGAGTACTAGAGCGGCTGGCGGAATTGCACCGTGCCGAGTTGAAATCGCTCGAGGGCGCTTTCCAGATCCCACAAATCGACTTCGATTAATCATGAGCCTTGATTCCCACAAGCGTGACTTTTCGGCTAACGCGCGGCTGCCTGGCATTTTTGCCCTTGCTGCGTGTATCGGCATGGTCAGCACGCTGGCTGCCTTCGTCCTGCTGAATCTGATTCATCTGTTCACCAATCTGTTCTTCTTCGGCACGCTGTCGTTCGCCGAACGTTCACCGGCCACCAACACGCTCGGCCTCTGGGTCGTGGGCGTGCCGGTGGTCGGCGGTCTGATCGTCGGCCTGATGGCGCGTTACGGCTCCGAAAAGATCCGCGGCCACGGCATTCCCGAAGCGATCGAAGCCATCCTGTTTGGCAAGAGCAAGATGTCGCCGAAGGTCGCCGTGCTCAAGCCGCTGTCCTCGGGCATCGTGATCGGGAGCGGCGGCCCGTTCGGCGCGGAAGGTCCGATCATCATGACCGGTGGCGCGCTTGGGTCGCTGATCGCGCAATGCGTGAAGGTCACTTCGGCCGAGCGCAAAACGCTGCTGGTGGCCGGCGCCGCCGCGGGCATGACCGCGGTGTTCGGCACGCCGGTGGCGGCCGTGCTGCTCGCGGTCGAACTGCTGCTGTTCGAATGGCGGCCGCGCAGTTTCCTGCCAGTCGCGATGGCTTGCGCGGTCGCCGGTTTCGCGCGCGCCATGTTCTTCGGAACAGGTCCGCTGTTCCCGCTCGAAACCACCGCGCCGGACGGCTGGTCGCTGATTTCCTGCGTGATTGCCGGGCTGCTGTCCGGCGCGCTGGCCTCGGGATTGTCGGCGACGCTGTACAAGGTCGAAGATCTGTTCGGCAAACTGCCGATCCACTGGATGTGGTGGCCCGCGCTCGGCGGCCTCGTGGTCGGCATTGGCGGATGGCTCGAACCGCGCGCGCTCGGCGTTGGTTACGACGTGATCGGCGACCTGCTGCATCAGCACATCGCACTGCAGATCGCGCTCCTGCTGCTGGCCGTGAAAGCCATCATGTGGGTCGTTGCGCTGGGGTCCGGCACCTCCGGCGGCGTGCTCGCACCGCTGTTGATGCTCGGCGCGGGACTCGGCACAGTGCTCTCGCACTGGCTGCCGGGCAACCAGCCGGCTCTGTGGCCGATCGTTTGCATGGCCGCTACGCTCGGCGCAACGCTGGGTGCGCCGCTCACGGCAATCGTATTCGCCTTCGGCCTGACCCACGACAGCAACGCGTTGCTGCCGCTTCTGACTGCCACGCTGATCGCTCACGGGTTTTCGACGGTGGTAATGCGCCGCTCGATCATGACGGAGAAAATCGCGCGCCGCGGCTATCACATCTATCGCGAGTACGGCGTCGACCCTCTCGAGCGTCACTACGTCGATGAAGTGATGACCGCCTCGGTCGAATCACTCGACGCCGCCATGACGGTCAACGAGACGCTGGCAAAGTTCTTCGGTGCCGCACAGGTGCGCCGGGCCTATCCTGTTGTGCGCGGCGATGCAGTCATCGGCGTGGCCGACCGGCAGCTTCTCGATGATTTCTACCGCGAAAAGCCCGAGCTCAATGGCGGCCTGAGTCTCGCCGACGCGTTCAAACAGCGGTCTCCGGCCTATGCGCTTCCGAACGAAACCTGCCGGCTCGTCGCCACGAGGCTGGTCGTTCATCATCTCGAGCGTTTGCCCGTGGTTGCCGACCCGAAGACGATGCGTCTCATTGGCATCGTGTCACGTAGCGACCTGCTCAAGCCGTCGCTCGCCCACTTCGAAGAAGAACATAAGCGCGAGCGTTTCCGGCGTCTGACGCCAGTGCTTGGCAAGCGTCGGCGCTTTGCTCCGGTTCGCAAGTCAAGCTGAAGGGTACGAGTGCCTCATAGCGAGCGGTCAGTGTCTGGCGCAAATATTGCGGCAGACACTCGCCCGGCAACGGCTCCGGCGTCAGGCACGCCGCCCCTGCTGCGAACGCAGCGCTCGCAGAACGTAGTCGCGTAGCACAACGGCGTTATTGTGTTCGGGGTCGTGGGCGGCAAACAGCAACGTGACCGCCCCCTGTGAAGCGGCGTCAAGCAATGGTTTCCATGCGGCCGGATTGGCATCCAGTTCGGCTTCATAGCGATGCTGGAATTCGTCCCATCGTTGCGGATCGTGGCCGAACCAGGTGCGCAATGCGCTGCTCGGCGCAGCGTCTTTCAGCCATCCATCCACGCGCAACGCTTCTTTCTTCACGCCGCGCGGCCACAACCGGTCGACGAGGAAGCGCGCTCCCCCCTCGTCGGCCGACAGTCCATATACGCGGCATATGTCAATAGCAGGTTTTTTCACTCTGTTTCCGGAATGGCTGGCGCACGCCGGGTAGGTGCGCCTGATTCAGAATCAGCCGGTGCACGCACAGCGTCAATGCGAACAACTACGGATGTATGATGTGGCGTCCAAGACTGGCCGTCCGCGACGGGCCGTCAGGCAACTGCTCCACCTGACCTCGTCCCGGACACGTGCAACCTTCATCGTTCGCTGACGCACGTACGCTGCCCATGACGAAGTGAGAGACTGAACGCAAGCGTGCGTTCAGTCCGCCGACGCCCGCAGTTCAGACACGTTAGCCATGGCCTCCCGTTCTGTTAGAGCACTCGCCGCACTACTTGCCTCATGCGCAGGTTTCTGCCCGCTTGCGTCGCATGCGTATGCGCTCGACGCGCAATTCGACTGCCAGGCGCATCCCCATGCGTTCATCGAGAGTCTGATCGATAACAACTACATCGAGTCCGCCCCCATGCGGGTCGACAAGAATTCCGTCAACGCGTTCCGTCCCGTGCACGGCAGCGATATGACGGCATTCGGCTTTCGCGTGTACGCCGTGCTCGGCTATGCGCCAGATGACGGCATGTTCAGGAAAGGCCATGGTCAGGCGCTCGCGAGCCCGCTATATGGCGCGGTGCTGTCCGCGCCGAGCGACTCGGTCGAATTGCGCGTGCGGGCCGCTGGCAGCACCGCCACGGTGCACGCGGTCATCCCGATGCTGCTGACCGCGGTGATCTGCACGCGTTGACGGACGGCGAATCAGCGCCGCGGTGCTATGCTTTTCGCTCGTCTTCGTTTGCCTCCACGCGTTGACACTTACCCTCCGTCAAGGACCGCTCGCCTATGCCTTCGTCCGTGCGCAACTCGCTCGTCTGGATTTTCGATGCGTTCGAGCGCGATTCGACCTACATCGCCAAGCGGATGTTCGGTGCCGACGCGGCCTATCTCGACGGCCTTCTGTGCCTGGTGGCCAGCGCTCGCGACGAGCCGTGGAATGGTCTGCTGGTGTGCACGTCGGTTGGGCGCCACGCCGCGCTCATGGATGAATTGCCGGCGTTGCGGCCGCATCCGGTGCTTGGCAAATGGCTTTATATATCGCAGGAAGATCCGGCCTTTGAAACCGTCGCCGAACAATTGACGGCACTCGCGCTCGCACGCGATGCGCGGCTGGGTGTCGAGCCCAAACCGCGCAAAAGCCGCAGCAAATCCGCACTGCCCAAGGCGTAGCACCTCACTGCCTCGCGCCTGCTTGCGTCAGGCCACCGCGTCAACGCAGGCGCGCTTCATGTCCACCTGCTCCAGAACGGCCTGCACGACCCGCTCGACGCTCGGCCAGTTCTGCGCGTGCTGCCCAGGCACATACTGCTCGGGCGACACACTCCGATAAGGCGGCGGATAGCCCCATATGGCATCGTGCCGCTCAGGCCTGGTCACGCTCCCGCCAATCACAGCCACCGTGGGACGATGAAACGCCGCGGCAACGTGCATCAGCATCGACGAGTTCGTCAGCACGACATGCGCCGCCTCGGTGAGGGCGAATACGATACGCATGGGCACCTCGCCCGCCAGCGAGCGGACCGGCACGCCCGGACCCGCCGCGGCGATCGCCTCGGCCGCACGCGTGCGATCCGCAGCGTTGCCGACAATCACGATATCGCACGCGTCGCCGGCTTTTTCCACTGCCTGGGCGATCTGGGCAAGCGCCGCGCCGGCCAGGCGCGCATCCCACGCCTTGGTCGGCACGCCGGCCCCGACACCGGCAACCAGGCGCACCGTGCCGCGTCCCGGCACAGCGCCCGCGCGCCAGATTCGCGCTGCGCGAGCCCGTTCTTCGGCGCTAAGGAAAAGTTGCGGACGCACGTCCGGCAGCGCCGTCGCGCCGAGCAGTTCGCCCTGCGCGAGCGCGGCGCGTCCGCATTGCCGGGCGGCGAAGTCGATGTGCGCCTGGCACCCGCTCCAGCCGCCGCGATAGCCGCGCACGCCGATGCGATAGCGCACGCCCGCGCGCATCATCAGCACCGCGCCCATGTAGCTGCCGAGCACATCGATACCGACATCAAAGCCGCCGCGCGCGCGCAATGCGGCAATCTGCGGAGACTTCCGCAAAAAATGCAGCACATTGCGATGCGAGCGATCCTCGACCAGCTTGTTGTTCCAGGGCGCGTCGATCTCGACGACTTCGTCGATGAACGGATTGTTCTCGAGTATCGGCACGCCCCAACTGCCCACGCCGGCGACGAGGCGGGTCGTCGGGAAGCGCCTGCGCAACGCTTCGAACAGTGGTGTCGTGGTGAGCAGTTCGCCGAAATCGTTCGGGCGCAGCACGAGAATCTCGCGTGGCGTATCGCGGTGGGGATCGAATCGTGGGCGGTAGAACCGGCCGATCACCCAGACCGGCGTTTCGATCAACAGGTCTTTCAGGCCCATTGTGTCTCCCATGCGGCAAGTGAGTGCAGCCGCCGTGCATCGGTATCGCGCGGGCAGGCCGCCCGCTTGTCGCTCCAACAACCGCTCCGATTGTGCATGGGTGCCGTCTGGCGATCTGTGCCCGGCCGTACAGAGTCGCGGAGGTCGAACAGGTCGAGCGAAGCCCGCGTTCGCGTGGCTCGCCTAAAGGGGCCGGGCGTTGCCGGAAGCGTCAGGTCGTCTCGCGCTCGACGATATGAAAGCCGACGTCGGTCACTTTGTCCCGGTCGGTGCCGGCTAGCCGGTCCAGCAGGCAACGCGCGGCGGTGAGCCCGATGCGGGTGCCGTCCACGCGCACGGTGGTGAGTTGCGGCGTGGTTTCGGTGGCGAATTCGAGATCGCCGAAACCGCAGATCGACAGTTGCGACGGCACCTTCAAACCGAGCTGTCTGGCCGCGCCCAATGCCCCGATAGCCAGCAGATCGGAGCCGCAAAACACCGCATCGAGTTTCGGCGCCTGTTCGATCAGACGAGGCAGCGCGGCTTTGCCGAGCGCTACCGAACTCGGCGGCGGCACGAGCACTTCGGCGACCTCGCGAATGCCCGCCTGCGCGAGCCGCTCGCGAAACCCGTCGCGGCGGGCGAGCGCGCGATCGTCGTTCGCCGATACAAGACCCGGCGCGCGCACTTTGCGTTGCAGAAAATGCTCGGCCACGGCCACGCCGATCTGGTAATGCGAAAAACCGACCAGCATGTCGATCGGCGTGGCGGTCATATCCCACGTCTCGACAATCGGTATGCCGACGTTGCTCAAGCGTTCGCGCAACGAGTCGGCGTGTGCGACGCCGGTCAGCAGCACACCTTCCGGGCGGCGACTCAACACCGCGTCGAGCAAGGCCTCTTCGCTCGAATCGCTGTAGCCGCTCAGGGCGAGCAACACCTGGTACCCCGCACGCGACATCGTCTCGCTGAACACCTGGACCGTTTCGGAAAACAACGAGTGCGCGATGGTCGGCACGATTGCCGCGATCAGCCGCGAACGCGAGGACGACAATCCACCGGCGAGACGATTGGGCACATAACCAAGCTTCTGCACGACTTGCCGCACGCGTTCGAGCGTTTCGGGCGCCACTGTCTCGGGACTGTTGAACACTCGCGACACCGTCATGGGCGCGACGCCGGCTTGCGCGGCGACATCCGCGATGCGCAGGCCTTTGGGGCCGCCGCGCACGCGTTTGACGGGCGCCGCCACGTCCGGCACGTCAGGACTGGCAGCGGCGGTCGGCTTGTGGTTCGGCATAGGTACGGGATGGAAGTCAGGTATCGCGTCTATTTTAGACTGCGGCCGGCGCGCGCTACTCGGTCGCGGGCACCGGGTTGTGTGCCACGCGCGCCCCCTTGTCACGGCGCAGGATCAGCACAGTGACCACGGCGAAGATCAGCAGGCAAGCCGCCGGAATCAGCATGGGCGCCTTCACGCTGCCCGTGGTTTGACGAACCCACGGCACCAGATTCTGCGCAATGAAGCCGCCAATATTGCCGAGCGAGTTGATCGCCGCGATGCCGGCCGCGGCCCGCGCACCGAACAGGAATTTCGGCGGCAGCGTCCAGAAACAGGGGATCAGCAGATACATGCACGGCGCGCCGAAACAGAGCGCGGCAAAGCGCAGCGCGTTGGTGGGCAGGAACACCGCGCCCAGAAAGCACGCGACACCGAGCAGCGCCGCGGCCAGCATCGCGAAGATCGTGCGATTGCCGACACGCAGTTTCGAAGGCAGCCACGCCAGCATGATGGTCGCCATCAGCCACGGAATGATGTTCAGCAGTCCGTTGGTCGTGTTGCTCACACCGAAGCCCTTCACAAGCGTGGGCAGCCAGTAGCTCACACCGTACACGGAGATCGACAGCATCATGTAGTAGAGCGCCATGCCGATCACGCGCGGCTCGGTCAGCACGCTGAGCAGTGACGCATGCGCGATGCTGTTCGCCTTGATCTTCTCGCGCTCCGCGTCGAGCGCATCGGTCAGCCATTGCTTCTCGTCGGCGGACAGGAACCTGGCCTGTTTCGGTGAGGCAGGCAGCAGGTATAGCACCACCACCGTCAGCAGAATCGACGGCAGGCCGGTAACGATGAACACCAATTGCCAGCCTTGCAGCCCCGCAAAGCCGCTCTTATCGAGCAGCCAACCGCAGATCGGCGCACCCACCATGTTGCCCAGGCTGCTGCCCACGGTGAAATAGCCGAGCATGCGCACCCGGTGCCGGGCTGGAAACCACAGCGTCAGGTAATAGATCACACCGGGATAGAGGCCCGCTTCCGAAGCGCCGAGCAGGAAACGCAGAACATAGAACATCGTCGCGTTACGCGTGAACGCAAGCAGCAGCGTAACGACGCCCCATGTGAACATGATGCGTGCCATCCAGCGCGGCGCACCGTATTTATGCAGCAGGACGTTGCTCGGCACTTCGAAAATCAGATACCCGATAAAGAACAGCGACGCGCCGAGCCCGTACGCAACCTCGGAGAGTCCGAGACTGCCGAGCATCTGCAGCTTGGCGAAGCTGATGTTGGAGCGGTCGATATAGGCCACCAGATAGAGCAGCCCCAATAGCGGCATCAATCGCAATGCAAGGCGGTTGATCAAACTCGGTTCGTCAATGGCCGGTGTCGTGATTTTCACAGCGTCTCCTGCGCTCGCGCATGAGGCGCGAGCCTGCGTCCTAGTGTGGATTCCGGTGCGGATCGAAGCAGCTCGAGCGCCTTATGGTTGTTGTGCGCGCCATTGCGCGTAAGCTGCGAGCGTTTCCTCGTTCGGCGGATACGTGCCGCGCAACGGCCGGCCTTCCGCAATACGCTGCGTGATGAACACTTCGAGCTGCTCCTGTTCGGCGGCATCGCGCGCGACGTCGGCGGCCATTTCGCGCGGCACGATCACCACGCCGTCCACATCGGCCACGACGATATCGCCCGGATACACGGGCACGCCGCCACAGGCGATCGGCACGTTCATATCGACCGCGTGGTGTTTCGCGAGATTCAGCGGCGCGCTGGCGCCGGCACACCAGATCGGCAAACCTAGTTCAGCGATGGTGCCGCTGTCGCGCACCGGACCGTCCGACACCATGCCCGCCACGCCGCGCTTCGCAAGCCGCAACGCGAGAATCGAGCCGACCGACGCGACCGCGCGCTCGCCGCGGCAGTCCTGCACCAGCACGCTGCCGGGCGGCGCCGTTTCGACCGCCTTGCGCTGCGGATGATCCGGGTCCTGAAACACGCCGACGTGGTCGAGATCTTCGCGCGCCGGAATGTTGCGCAGCGTGAAAGCCGGGCCGACCACGTTCGGTGCGCCGGGCGCCGGCTTGACGAGCGGTGCGACGCCTTGCAGAAACACGTTGCGCAAGCCACGTTTGAAGAGCTGTGTCGTCAGCGTGGCCGTGCTGACGTGCCGGAGTTGCTCGAGGGTCGCTTCGCTGACGGTGATATCGGTTGCGGTCATGGCAGGCTCTGGAAGAATTAATGGATTTCGGGTTCGGTGCTTGCAGCGGCCGGCGCGCCGTGCGAGGGCGGCTCCGCCTGCCCGGATTGCGCGGAGCGCGGCGCCGCGGTTTGTTTCAAGGGCTCTTCAAGGAAATCGAAATCGCAGCCCTTGTTTGCCTGCGTCACGTGCAACTGATGCATCACGCCGAAGCCGCGCTTGAACGGCACCGTGGGCGGTTGCCACGCCGCTTTGCGCGCGGCGAGTTCGGCGTCGCTCACGTGAAGATGCAAACGGCGAGCGGCAACGTCCAGTTCGATTGTGTCGCCATCCTTCACCAGCGCGAGCGGACCGCCGACGAACGATTCGGGCGCCACGTGCAGCACGCATGCGCCGTAGCTGGTGCCGCTCATGCGCGCGTCGGAAATGCGCACCATGTCGCGCACCCCCTGTTTCAGCAGCTTTTGCGGAATCGGCAGCTGCCCCCATTCAGGCATGCCGGGAGCACCGACCGGACCGGCGTGTTGCAGCACGATCACCGAGTCGGCGCTGACCTCCAGTTCCTCACTGTCGATGCGCGCGGCCATGTCCGCGTAGTCCTTGAAGACGACGGCAGGGCCGCGGTGCTTCAGCAGATGCGCTTCCATCGCCGCCGGTTTGATCACGGCGCCGTCCGGCGCGAGGTTGCCGGTCAGCACCGCGAGGCCGTCGCTGGCGACAACCGGATTGCTGCGCCGGCGAATCACATCGTCGTTATAGATTTCGGCGCCGGCGATGTTCTCGCCGAGCGTTGCGCCGTTGACCGTCATCTGCGAACCGTCGATCAACTCGCCGAGTTCGAGCAGCAGCGCACGCAATCCTCCCGCGTAGAAAAAGTCTTCCATCAGATACTGGCCCGCCGGGCGCAGATTGCCGATCACCGGCGTGATGCGCGACAGCTCGTCGAAACGCGCGGTCGTCAGATCGATGCCAGCGCGGCGCGCCACCGCGACGAGGTGGACGATGGCGTTGGTCGAACCGGACATGGCCAGCACCGTGGTGACGGCGTTGTCGAAAGATTGCGCGGTGAGAATGTCCGACGGTTTCAGGTCGGTCCACACCATCTCGACAATGCGCTGGCCGGTCAGCGACGCGAACTGCGCATGCCGCGAGTCGACCGCCGGAATCGACGAGAAACCGGGCAACGTCAAGCCCAGTGCTTCCGCCGCGCTGGTCATGGTCGACGCGGTGCCCATCGTCATGCAATGGCCAGGCGAACGGGCAATGCCGCTCTCGATGCCCTTCCACTCGTCCTCCGTGATCTTGCCGGCGCGCAATTCCGCCCAGTATTTCCACGTGTCCGAACCGCTGCCGAGCGTGCGGCCGTTCCAGTTACCGCGCAGCATCGGCCCGGCGGGCAGATAGATCGACGGCAGGTTCATGCTGATCGCGCCCATCAGCAGGCCGGGGGTGGTCTTGTCGCAGCCGCCCATCAGCACGCAGCCGTCGAACGGATAGGACTTCAGCAATTCCTCGGTTTCCATTGCGAGGAAGTTGCGGTAGAGCATCGTGGTCGGCTTCTGGAACGGCTCGGCAAGCGTCATCACCGGCATCTCGACCGGAAAGCCGCCGGCCTGCCAGATGCCGCGCTTCACTTCTTCCACGCGCTGCTTGAAGTGCGTATGGCACGAGTTGATCTCGCTCCACGTGTTCACCACCGCGATCACGGGCTTGCCCATGTAATCCGACGCGTGATAGCCCATTTGCGCTGTACGCGAGCGATGGCCGAACGAGCGCAGGTCGTTCACGCCATACCAGCGATAGCTGCGAAGCTGTTCAGGTGTTTTGCGGTTCGATGACACGGAGCCCTCCAATGGTAGCGTTACCATCACGCTATGCGGTTGACCGTCAGCACGGCTTCTTGATGAGTGCGATGGTAGCGATACCATTTCAGCGTGTCGCTCAGGGATATCACCAGGGAAAAGACTGGAAGGTTCAGCGATTCGCGGCCGTGACGAGTTGCAGCGGGGTTTCGATCGTCCTCGACAACTCGCTCTGTTTCTTCTGCTCAGTGATGGCCTTCAACGCCACGTCGACACCGAAGACCGCTTGCCGCGCGGCGAACTGATCGATGGTGGCGAGCACGCGGCCGTCGGCGATCAACGGCTTGATGGCGTCGATGTCGTTGTATCCGGTGATATACACGCCGCCGGTCCGGCCCGCGTCGCGAACGGCGTCGACCGCGCCCATCGCCATATTGTCGTTGCCGCACAGCAGCCCGCGAATCTGCGGATGCTCGCTCAGCATCTTCGAGGCAACGTCGCGGCCCTTCCCATACTCCCAGTCGCCCGTCTGAATCGCGACGATCTTCAGACCTGCTGCGTCCATCGCGTCCTTGCAGCCGTCCGTGCGCTGCCGCGCATTGCGATCTTCCGTACTGCCTTCGATAATGCCGACCTGATCGCCGGACTTGAGGTGCCCGGCCAGATAGTTGCCCACTTGCAGCGCGCCCTTGCGATTGTTCGGGCCGACGAACGGCACGGAAATACCGGCTTCGTCCTGGGACGCCTCGTCGAGCGGATTGTCGATCGTGACCATGATGATGCCGGCCTTGATGCCACGCGCAACGACCGGCGTCAGCGCATTCGAGTCGGTCGGCGCGACCACGATCGCGCTCACCCGCGCCTTGATCATCTCCTCCACCATGCGGATCTGCCCGGCCGTGTCGCTCTCCGTCGGCGTTCCGCGCAGCGTCAGAGCGAACTGCGACGCGAAATGCTGCTGGTAATTGCGCGCGGCATTCACCATCGCCACCGTGAACGGATCGGTCAGCGCCTTCAGCACGAGCGCGATCTTCGGCTGGCCACCCTGCGCGGTCGCGGCATTCGCCGTACCGGCGAGTCCGGCCGCGGCGAGCGCCCCGGCCAGCAACACGCGGCGGCGCATGTTCTGCGTCATTGAATCTCTCCTTCTGGGCCGGCCTGACGAAGGACCGTCATGCGGGTGGCCGTCATGCATGCGGATGAAAGCCGGCTGGCGCGCCGCGCCATGCTGCTGCCCGGCTCGGCATCAATACGGCAACGATAGGGCAACTGCAGGGAATCGATCCGGTATCAATTGCTCTTCAACGCCAGCAAGCGACCGGCGATTTCGTCGAATGACGGCCGGCTGTCGATATCTTCGCTCAGGCAATTGTCCTTCAACTCCACCAGCTTCGCCGCGATGTTCGCCTGCGTGTCCATCTCGTCGCAACGGTCGAGCAATTCTTCGAGCAGGCAACCCCACGCCCGCACTTCGAGGCGCTCGAGCGCGAGGCCCATGCCCCGATCGCCCGCATCATAGAAAGACGCCGCGCCGAAATCGCCGAGCAACGCGCGTCCCTCGCCGCCATGCAGAATATTGTGCGCGTACAGGTCGCCATGCATGATGCCTTGCCGATGCAAGTGACACGCCGCCGACGCCATACCGTATGCCATGTTGATGACAGAAGCCATGTCGAAGCGCGTATCGGCGCTGTAAATGTCGCGCGTGCACGACTCGAAGTTCGGAGGGCCGGCGAGATTGCTGAATTGCGGATCGATCAGTTCCATCACGAGGCCGTGCGTGCCGGCCGGATGATCCTTCACTTTCCCGGCCACGGGAATCAGGTTCGCATGATCGCCCGCGCGTATGCAGGCCGCCATCTCGCAGTCCGGCAAGCCGTCGCTCGTGACCGCGCCCTTGAACAGCTTGACGGCGACATGTCGCGACGCGCCGCCGCTCGCAAGTTCCGCGCGATAGATGACCCCGGAAGCGCCCTCGCCCAACGGCCTTTCGAGTTTCAACGCATGCCACGGAATATCGGCGATCGGCGTGTCGAGGAGCGCTGCTGTTTCGAGCGCTTCGCTGAACGGGTTGCCCGCGTATGCCAGCCAGGAAAGCCGTGGCAGGCGCAGCACCCACGCGGGCAGTGCTTCGAGTTCATTTGCCGCGAGACGCAGCAGTTCGAGCCGCGAGCAAGCGGCCAGTTCCTCGGGCAGGGCACGCAAACGGTTACCGGCCAGCATCAGCTTCTGCAGTTGCGCACAGCGGCCGATTTCGGCGGGTAGCGCGTCAATCTCGTTGTCGGTGAGAATCAGCCAGCGCAACGTTGGCGCAAGCGCGGTGCCGGGAATCTCGCGAATACGGCTTGCCTTGAAGCCAACCATGCTAAGTTGCGAACATTGCCCCAACACTTCCGGCAACTCGGTGAACGGGTTGTTGGACGCGAAGAAAATGCGCAACTTGTTCAGCTGCGGGAGATCATCGGGCAGCGTCGTAAGCGCGTTGCCCGACAAGTCGAGAACTTCGAGTGTCTCGGCCAGGTCGAAAATCTCGCGCGGGAATTCGGTGAGCCCGCATGCCAGTTTAAGGTGGCGCGTACCTGCGAGCTTTCCGGCCCGCAGTTGTTCAAGTGTCGTCGTCACAATCGTAGAAAAGATATCCGGTGGTCGGTGCGCATGGTGCCGAAGGGTTCAATTCTACTGAGACCAGTCAGGAGCAAGCAAAGTGGCATACGCCTATAAGCTGATGGATTCGCCCGTCGGCCAATTGAAACTCGTTGCAAACGGCGAGCACCTCGCCGCGATTCTGTGGGAGCACGACAAGCCGAACCGGGTCCGCCTTGGGGAGCTGATCGAAGCGAATGACCGTCCCGTGCTGATCGAAACCGAGCGGCAGTTGAACGAATATTTCGCCGGCACCCGGCACGCATTCGACCTCCCGCTCGCCTTTCAGGGCACGGACTTTCAGAAGCAGGTCTGGGCGGCACTGTTGACGATCCCGTTCGGCCAGACGCGCAGCTACTCGGAAATCGCGCATCAGATCGGCAATATCAACGCGGTGCGAGCGGTCGGCGCGGCGAACGGCAAAAATCCGATCTCCATCGTGGCGCCGTGTCATCGCGTGATTGGCGCGTCCGGCGATCTGACGGGATTTGCCGGTGGATTGGCCAACAAGATGTTTTTGCTGTCGCTCGAGGCCGGGCAGACTTCGCTCGAAGAAGACGCTGAGCGGCAAATCGACCTGTTCGCCCCTGACGGCGAAGCGAAGCGCAAGACCGCGGACAAGGCTGAAGACGAGGCGAAATCCACGCGCCACCAACCAAGCCGCGGAACGCAGGCCTCGTTGTTCGGGAACTGATCGCGCCGCTGAGCGAGTGGCGGGTAGCAAGAGCGCACGTCTTGCGCTTACGGTGTCGCGTCGAACGCCTCGTGATAGGCCACATCGCCCTCGGGCCAGACACCGTTGAGTAGCAGAGCCTGAAAGTACTCGGCGGGGATGCCCGGCAGCACCAGCCGCGGCGTGGCCATGAAACCGAAGCGTCCATAGTAAGCCGGATCGCCGAGCACCACGCAGCCGCCGGCGCCACGCTGCTTCAGCTCGGCGAGCGCGGCCTCGATCAGTTGAGAGCCAATCCCGCGGCGCTGGTGCCCAGGCAGCACCGAGACCGGCCCCAAACCAAACCAGCCCGCCGTGCCGCCGGAGATCGTGACCGGCGAGATCGCCACGTGGCCGACGATATCCTCGCCCTCCTGCACGACGAGCGACAGCGTCAGTTGCCCTGCGCTTCTCAGCCCGCTGACGATGACCTGCTCCGCGCCGTTCGTGTGCGGAGCGTCCTTGAATGCGGCGATGGTGAGTGACTCGATTGCCGACGCATCGGCGGGCAGTTCATTGCGGATATTCAGTGGCATGAGGTGTGAATCTTTTTGCGTGGTCAAACGTGTATCGCGGGCGATCATACCGCGAGAAATCGAAAGCAGCGTCGCCAGGCTACGCTCAGCCCAGCTCGAACGACGTCACGCCGAACACGCGTTCAATGGACATGACCGGCGGCTCCCGCGTGTACATCCGCGCGGTTTCGAACACGCTCGTCATGTTGTGCTGTTCGGCCAATGCAACGGCGGCCGCGTGAGTCTCCGGCACGTCGAAGAAAAATACTTCGCCCGGAATGCTCGACGTCAATTCGGCAAACAGCTGGCCGGCAATTTCGTCGTTATCGGCAAAGAGCGGGCCGATCTTATACCCGGTCAGGCAAGGGCGCAGCACGCTGTAGCCTGCAACCTGCCCTTCGCGCACGGCGACCCGCGCTATCGCTTCAGGCTGCGTGAGCCATGCCCCGAGAAAGCGATCACGCGATGCGGGAAAACAGCGCCGATCGTAATCGGACAGCTGCTCGAACGGCACCGCGGACGCATCCAGCAGATCCGCATGCGGCACATCTCCAGCGCGTTGACGCGCCACACCCTGATAGCGAATGTTGCGATAGGCAAGCTGAAATCCGGACTTGGCGTAGTTCGCCTGCTGAGCGAGCACGCCGTCCAGCCCGACGCAGCGGTCTCGCAGATACGCCACGCCGTGCTGCCAGACGCGCATGCCGAAACCCTTGCCGCGCAATTCCGGCTTCACGATATACAAGCCGATGAAGCCAAAATCATCGCCGTAGGCCACCGCGGACAAACACGCGGCCGGCTCGCCGCGCCACTCGCCGATGAAAAATCCGTCCGGGTCGGCCAGGCGAAAAAAGTCGGCGTCGTGCAGACCGGGGTTCCATCCTTCCTGCGCGGCCCATTCGACCGCCAATGCCACATCCGCGGCCGACATTGTGCGCACGCGGAAATCGCCCTGCTTGTCCATGTTCATCATGACCGCCTCGCTCAATATTCCTGAAGCATCACTGCGGTTGTCGTGGCCGGATCGGCAGCCCCGCTTTATAGGCAGATTACACGGCCTAAGCCTGCCCTAAGGTTGGCCCGCTACCATGGCGCAACATAACTGCGACAGATCCTGTCGCGCACCACGATAAAATCCGGCGTTTGCCGACACGGCATCGGCACCCATCAAAGAAATAAGGCATGAATACACTCGAAGCGTTCAATCAGGCGCTCTTTCTGATCATCAACGCCACGCCCTCGACGCCGGCGTGGCAAATCGACCTGGCACGCTGGATCGCGGACTACGTGATCTATCTCATCCCGTTGATCCTGACGGCGATGTGGCTCTTCGGCGATGAACGTCAGCGTGAAACTGCCCTGCGTGCCACGTGCGTGACCTTTCTCGCGCTCGGCATCAATCAGCTTATCGGCCTGGCATGGCCGCATCCGCGGCCGTTCGTGATGGGCATTGGCCATACGTTTCTGGACCACGCACCGGACCCATCGTTCCCCAGCGATCATGGGACGATCTTCGCGAGCATCGCCTTGACTTTGCTCGCCGGCGGCGTGAAACGGTATGGCCTGGCCATCCTGCTGGCCGGTCTCGCGGTGGGTTGGGCGCGCATTTTTATCGGCGTGCACTTTCCACTCGACATGGCGGGCGCCGTCGTCGTGGCGGCCGTGACGTTCACGCTGATCGCGCCGCTGTGGCGGCTCGCCGGCGCGAGTGTTACGCGCGCAGTGGTCGTGGTCTACCGCAAGCTCATGGCGTGGCCGATCGGGCGCGGCTGGGTGGCGCGTTAGGGACCGTGGGATAAGTCACGTGAGCGGCGCGCTCCCGGTTAGCCGCCGCTCCCTAGCAGAGCCATAAGCAATTTCAACGACAGCTTCATGCGGGTACCGGTGCAGTTCATCGGCAATCCCGCGCGACTGTCATTGCGCCCTCGCCCGCAGCAGCCTCAGAAATTGCCGAAGAAAGCCCGCGCGGCCAGCATGCAGAACGACGCCACCAGTTCGCCGTGATAGGCCTGCAACACGGCTGACGCTCCACCGTCGGTCGCGCCGCCGGCCACGGCTTGACTGGCAAGCTGCGCCTTCGCACTCGCGAAACCCTGCTTGATGGGCGCATACGGATCATCGGGTCCGGCGACGGGGGAATCGACATCCAGCACGGAGGTGAGCCCGGCGGGCACTTTGGCGTTCTGCCAGTACGCCTGCTCGATGCGCGCGTTAAAGAAAAACACCGTGGGATCGGAATTGCCGCCGCACATCAGGACCGGCGCCCGCGGCAGCCAGTCGCGCAGGTCGTTACGCTTGAAGGCCTGGCGCAAGGGCTGCAACGGATTAGCCGCCGGCTTCAGCGCGGCTGTCGTGTCAGGGAATCCGCCGTCGGGATTGGTGGCGGCATCTTCGAGAAGCGCTAGCCGATAGGTGTTGCGCACCAGATTGGCATTGCCGAAGCCCGTCGCGAACAACGGTGTCAACGCGGGCGGCGCCAAAGGCGGTGAGGTGGGCGGCGTCATCGAGGCGAACTGCGGCGCGGGCGGCACGCTGCTGAAGAGTTGCGTCGAGGGCAGTTTCCCGTTCGCAAAAAGCTTATCGAGCGGCTGCACGCTCGGCAACAGCGTCTCGATTCCGGGCGCGTAGGCCGCTTCATAGAAGTCGCCCGGCTTGCGATAGATGTTCCCGTACGCGTGCTGGTAGCCCGTCACAATCAGGGTGGTGAAGAGCGTCGAACCCAGGTTGACTTCGCCTTCGATGAGCGCGTCGGCGGTGGCGGCCAGCGCATACGGACCCGAGCCCGGCGCGGACGCGGTCACCTTGATGCCGGCTTCCTGCAGCGCGCGGTGCGTCGCCATGGCGACAAACCCGCCTTGCGAATAGCCGGTGACGAAGAGCTTGCCGTTCTCGCGCGTTTTTCTTTCCAGCTTCACCTCGGTGAGCGCAAGACGCCCCGCGCGCAGCGAGTCGACCACATCGGCGGATTGCTGGCCGGCGTTCAGATAGGGGTGGTACGGGAGATCGGAGCCCGCGTAGCCCGTATAGTTGGTCGCCACCACGATATAACCCTGCGCGGCATACATGGCGGCCACGCTGATGCCTTCGCCGGCGCCGTCGCCATTGCCTGGGTCGGTTTGCGTGATATCGGCGAGGTTGTAGTTGCGGTACGCGGTGGTGCCGTGAGCGTAGATCATCAGCGGACGCGGCCCGCTGCAGGCGGCCGAACGCCCGGTCGGGATCATCAGTGCGGCGCTGGCGTTGGTGGGCTCGCCCGCGCCGCCAATGGTCCGGTAGCGGAAGGTGACGATCTCGATGCCGCACGCCGGCGCCCCGGCAATCTGTGCAAGCTGCTGGCCGCCCGCGTTCGACGCCAGCAGCTTCGAAAACGCCGCCGCGCCAAGCCTCAAAGTGACGCGATGATCGAGAAGCTGACCGCGGGCGCTGCACCCCGCCTCGCATCCTGAACCGGCATGCGCCGTAACTCCGGCGCCCAACGTGAAACTGGTCAACAGCCCGAGGGCCGCGTTTCGCATTGCTACAGGCATGTGAGGCTCCGTCTTGTTGGTATTACGACGAGTAGGCGGCCTTACAGAGTGAGACGAGTATAGGTCAACCGATCGACGCGGCGCCAGCCTGGTCGGTCATTACTTCCACAACGTGCGGCCGAAAAACGTCAGCGTGCGATCCCAGGCGCGTTGCGACCAAACCGGATCGAACTGCGTCCCGGCGATGCGGTCCGGCCCGACCGCGGTTTCATTTGCGAAAGCATGGTGCGCGAGATAGCGATGAAACTCGAAGTCGACATTCGCGCCCTTCAGCTTGCTTTCCAGCGCGTCGACCGTCTCGGCCGCAAAGAACTGGTCCTGCGTCCCCCAGTGGCCGATCACCGGCACCTTGATTTTCGATGCGTCGATGTACTCCAGCGGCGGGAAGCCGTACCACACCACGCCGGCCGACACCTCGGGAATATTGCAGAGCGCAAGCCAGGTCAGCGCGCCGCCCATGCAATAACCGGTCACCGCCACCTTCGCCGCGTGCTGCTTGAGATACTGGACCGCGCCGCGCACGTCCTGCGTGGCGGCATCGCCAAAATCCAGGCCGCTCATGAGGTGATGCGCCTCTTCCTCTTCCACGGTCGTCTTGCCGCGATAGAGATCCGGGACCAGCGCGAGATAGCCCGCCTGCGCAAGCCGGTCCGCCACGCCGCGAATCTGGTCATTCAAGCCCCACCATTCCTGAATCACCACGACCGCGGGCGCGCCCTCCAGCTTCTGCGGCTTGGCCAGATAGCCTTGCACGGGCTGGCCGTCGGGGCGGTTAAAAGTAATCGTCGATCCTGCTGCCTGTTTCATCGGTTGCTCCTCGAGGTGGACGGAATCGATAGCATAGCCGCAGTGTGGCAAGTTCCGCTGACGACCCCGCTTGCCGGTTCGACCACCACAATTGCATACTGTCTACATCGCCCCGAGATGGGCGCACCGTTCCCGGGCGTGGGGTACCTGCCCGGCATGCCGGACCCGACGTCACCGGTACGTTTTCCGGGCCGCGCGTGCTGTGCGGGTAAAGCGCTCGACATGAAGCGGAGGCCGATATGGCTTCGATAGAGTCCTTGCCGCCCGATTCGGCGGTGCAGCCGCGCCGCTCGCAGTCAACCGCGTTCGTGTTCGCGGGCGGCGGCAGTCTGGGCGCGATCGAAGTCGGCATGCTGCGGGAACTGGTTCGTCACGGCGAATGCCCCACGTGCGTCGTCGGCTCATCGGCGGGCGCCATCAACGCCGCCTATTTCGCGGGCAGCCCGAACAGCGAGGGCATCGCGAAACTGGAATCGCTGTGGCGCCAGATCCGTCGGCAGGACATCATGCCGTTTTCCATGCACGGGTTGTTCGACCTGGTGTTCCGGCACCGCCCGCATCTCGTGGAAGCAGGGGCATTGCGCGCGCTGCTGGAAAAGAATTTCCCATTTGCCCGAATCGAGCAGGCGGTCATTCCGTTGCACGTCGTCGCCACGGAAGTGCTGTCGGGCAGCGAGGTCGTCCTCTCGTCCGGCCCGGTGGTGGACGCGATTCTCGCCAGCACGGCGATCCCTGGCGTGTTTCCGCCGGTGCGGATCGGCAACATGGATCTGGTCGATGGCGGCGTCGCCGACAACACGCCCATTTCCGTTGCGATCCGTCTCGGCGTCACACGCATCATCGTGTTGTCGGCCGGGTTCGCCTGCTCGCTGCAAGCGCCGCCGGCCAGCGCGATCGCTCAGGCGCTGCACGCACTCACGCTGGTGATTGCACGCCAGCTCGTGCGAGATCTGGCGTTTTACGCGACGCGCGCCGACATCTTCGTGGTGCCGCCGCTATGCCCGCTCCACGTTTCCCCGTACGACTACACGCAATGCGGCAGCCTGATCGACCAGGCTGCCGCGATCACGCGCGACTGGCTCGATAGCGGCGGCCTCGATCACGCGTTCGTACCGGACGAATTGCAGCAGTATTCGCCCGAGCCCGGTTGAATCACGCCCGGTACTCGTCGTGACGGTGCCACCAGACGCCGGTTTCGTTACGACCTCTCGGCGCGCGGTCGAGCCACTGGTACATGCCCCATAGACTGTCCAGGCCGCGCGCGTAAGTGGAATACGTGTGGTACACGACGCCGTCCTCCAGCACGAATGCGCTCATGCCGGGCCGGTCGCGGGTATAGGTCGCCGCGTCGGTGCCGCAGGACGCCGCGAACTCAACCACGGGTGCCGGGGCCGGTGCCACGTCCATCGCATGGCCGCCGGGCCGGTAGTTGTATTCGACACTGCCTTCGCGCTGCTGCGCTTCGGTGAACGAAACGTTGACGTCGAAGTTGAAGTCGCTGCCTGCCGAGGACGCCCACGGAAACGTCCACCCCATGCGCCGCTTGTAGGCCTGCAATTTCGCGAGCGGCGCGCGCGACACCGCCGTCAGCGTGACGTCATGATTCGCCAGATGAATGACGAAACCGTCGAATCCGTCCGCGATCGACGAGCACGATGGACATCCCGCCTTGTAGTCCGGGCCGAACATGAAGTGGTAGACGAGCAACTGCGAGCGTCCTCTGAAAAGGTCGGCCAGCGAGGCGCTTCCTTCGTCCGTCTCGAAGCGGTACGCCTTGTCGATTCGCACCCAGGGCAGCGCCTGGCGCTGCCGGGTCAGTTCGTCGCTCTGCCGCGTGAATGCCTTCTCGGCTTCGAGCAACTCAAGCCGCGCGGTGAGCCATTGTTCCCGCGTTCCTGTGATGTGTTCCGTCGTCATCATTGCCTCCTGGGTTCGTGATCCGAAGTGCTGCGAGTCGGTCGTGCTAGATTAGTCCTGGGCATTCAACGGCGGGAGTGACAAGTGTGGCGGGATTCGCGTAGACCATGGATTCGCTAGTCACGGCGGCGGCGCGCGCGCTCGCGGCGGGCGATCCGCTTGGCGCGCTGAACCGGGTCGCCTTGCGCGACGACGCGCCGTCGCTCGCGTTGCGCGGCATCGCGATGGCGCAGCTCGGCGAGTTCGTGCGCGCGAAGGCGCTCTTGCGCAGCGCCGCACGCGCGTTCGGTCCGAGAGAGCCGGTGGCCCGTGCGCGATGTATCGTCGCCGAGGCGGAGATCGCGCTCGTCTCGCGCGACTTGAGCTGGCCCATGAAAACGCTGGACGCAGCGCGGGTCACGCTCGAAGCGCACGGCGACCGGGTCAACGCCGCTCATGCGCGCTATCTCGCGGTGCGGCGACTGCTGCTGATCGGCCGCCTCGACGAGGCCGAGCGTGCGCTGGCGGAGCTCGACCCCGCGCCTTTGCCGCCCGCCTTGAGCGCGGCTCACGAACTGGTCGTGGCGGGCGTCGCGCTGCGCCGTCTGCAGACAAAGGCAGCACGCGCGGCGCTCGCACGCGCCGGGCTCGCCGCGCAGCGCGCCGGCATTCCCGCATTGACGGCGGAAGTCGACAACGCGTCTCTCGTGCTGAATACGCCCGCGGCGCGCCTGATCGCGCGTGACGAGGTACGTCCTTTCTTGCTCGACGAAGTGGAAACGTTGTTCGCGTCGAAGGCATTGATCGTGGACGCCTGCCGTCACGTGGTGCGCGAGGCCGGCAGCGTGATCCCGCTCACCACTCGTCCCGTGTTGTTCGTGCTGGTCCGCGCGCTGGCTGAGGCGTGGCCGAACGATGTGCCAAGAGACACGCTCATCGCGCGCGCCTTTCGCGCCAAGCACGCCGATGAATCGCACCGCGTGCGTTTGCGCGTCGAACTCGGGCGGCTGCGCTCAGTGCTTCGCAACGTAGCAGGGGTGAGCGCGACGCAGCGCGGGTTTGCACTCGTGCCGCGACACGCGCAAGAGGTCGTGGTGCTGGCGCGGCCCGTCGAGGACAAACATGCGCCGGTGCTCGCCCTGCTGGCCGACGGCGAATCCTGGTCGAGTTCCGCGTTGGCGCTCGCGCTTGGCGCGAGCCAGCGCACCGTGCAGCGCACGCTCGATACGCTCGCGGACGCGGGCAAAGTGCAGTCGCTCGGCCGCGGCCGGGCACGCCGCTGGATGACCCCGCCCATGCCGGGATTCACGACGACCTTGTTACTCCCGGCTCCCCTGCCGATTGATTAGGATGACCACATTCCAACTCACAAGGGTAACGCCATGAAACACGCAGCCGCCGAGATCATCAACGAGTACGGTCCCTTTCCGGGCGTCGACCATGTGCACGGCGTGACCTACGACGGCCAGCACGTCTGGTTCGCGGCCGGCGACACGCTGAACGCCATCGACCCGGCCAACGGCAAGACGCTGCGCTCGCTCGAGGTCGCCGCGCACGCGGGCACCGCCTTCGACGGCCGGCATCTGTTCCAGATCGCCGAGAACCGCATCCAGAAAATCGATCCGCAGACGGGCCAGGTGCTCGGCACGATTCCGGCGCCCGGCGGCGGCGGTGACTCGGGGCTGGCGTGGGCAGAAGGGACGCTCTGGGTGGGACAGTATCGCGATCGCAAGATCCATCAGATCGATCCGCAGACGGGGGCGATTCTGCGCACCATCGAGTCCAACCGATTCGTGACCGGCGTCACGTGGGTCGACGGCGAACTCTGGCACGGCACGTGGGAAGGCGACGAAAGCGATTTGCGGCGCATCGATCCGCGCACGGGTGAAGTTCAGGAACGGCTCGACATGCCGCAGGGCGTCGGCGTGTCGGGACTCGAGTCCGACGGCGGCGAGCGCTTCTTCTGCGGCGGCGGAGGCAGCGGCAAGATACGCGCGGTTCGCCGGCCTGCAAAGGCCAAGTGAGACTGCCGCCGCGCGCCTGCCTGATTCCTACCTGACTCCTTGCCTGACTCCTGTCGGCCGCGACACCGGCGGGCGCTGAAGGCCCGATCTAACGTGACCTTGCCACGCATTGCGCGGCAAGTCGTCGTATATCAAATCCCCTAATTCGCTACGCCGCGCCACTGTGCGCGGCGTTTTTTTGCCCAAATTTCACTATCAAGAGACTTCTGTAAGGGGAAACCCGTATAATCACCATCTAGAGGTCAGACAACTAGAGGACATCCGTCGTCAAGATACTGACCCGCGCCGGCCGCGCGGCGCGCATCTTCACAAGCCCTCTGCCTCAGATCCGTGAACCCGACCGCCACTGCCCTGCCCTTCCGGAACGCCCTGTTTGCCATGCTCGGCATCGGCCTCGTCAACATGCTGGTCGCTCTCGATCAGACGGTCGTCAGCACGGCGCTGCCTTCGATCGTCGCCGAGCTGCACGGCTTCGAGTACTACGCGTGGATTGCCAGCGCCTACCTGCTGGCTTCGGTGGTGACGGTGCCGGTGTTCGGGCGGCTTGGCGACTACTTTGGCCGCAAGCGCTTCGTGATCGCGGCGGTCATCACGTTCACGGTGGCGTCGGTGCTCTGCGGCGTCGCCAACGACATGCTGTTTCTCGTCATCGCGCGCGGCTTGCAAGGCGTGGGCGGCGGGATGATGGTCGGCACCGCATTCGCGTCGATCCCCGATCTCTTTCCCGATCCGCGAGCGCGCGTGCGCTGGCAAGTGGTGATGGCCGCCGCGTATGGCATAGGCACCGCGGCGGGCCCATCGCTTGGCGGCTGGATGAGCGAACACTGGGGCTGGCGCTCCACCTTCCTGATCAACCTGCCGGTCGGCGCGGCCGCGCTCTATTTCGTGTGGGCGCATCTGCCGAGCTTCCGGCGCCCGCATGAAGGCGAAGTGCGGATCGACTGGCTCGGCGCTGCGCTGGTCGCCGCCGTGATGGGCGGCCTGCAGGCCTTGATCGAAGCTGTGCCGAAACACGGTTTGACCACCAGTAATCTCATCCTGGCGGCCTGCGTGATCGTGGGCGCGGCTGCGTTGCTGGTGTGCGAGAAGCGCGCCACGCATCCGATCATTCCGCTCGACCTGTTCAAGGACGCGCAGCTTGTCACGCTCTTCACGCTCGGCATGCTGTCCGGCTTCGTGATGTTCTCGCTGATCTTTTTCGCGCCGCTGCTGCTGCAAGGCGGGTTCGGCCTGTCGCCGCAACAGGCAGGCCTGCTCGCCACGCCGATCGCCGCCTGCATCGCGCTCGGCAGTCTGCTGAATACGCGCATTGTCATTCACATGAAGAAGCCGACCCGCATCCTGTCGATCGGCTTCGCGCTGCTGCTGTTCGCGTCCATCGCGCTGGCGTTTGCGAATCCGGACACACCGCACGTGTGGATCGAATTGCCGATGGCCGCGGTCGGCATCGGCCTTGGGTTCATCCTCAACAATCTGAACGTGTTCGGCCAGGAGATCGCCGGGCGCGAGCGCTTCGGCATCACCACCGCGCTGCTGCAGTCCACGCGCATGGTGGGCGGGATGCTGGGCACGAGCATTGTCGCGACTGTGGTGTCGCATCATTACCGCAACGTGATCACCCGCACGATGAGCGTGCTGGGCGAGCCGGCCACGTCGCAATGGCAGCCGCGTTTCGTCGATCTGCGCATTCTGATCGATGAGGCGTTGCGCGTGAAACTGATCGCGGATATGAAGCCGTCAGGGCTCAATACGCTGGCGTTGATCGACACGGCACGCGATGCGCTGGTGCAATCGATTCATATCGGCGTGTGGCTGACCGCTGTTGCGGCGCTGGCCGCCGCGTTGCTGGTGCAGCGCATCTCGCATGTGGTGTTCCGGCGGAGCTGAACATAGCAGCCTTGGCAGCAGCATGACGAACGCCGAACGGTCCGTCGCGGCGTTCGATTCAAGACGAGCCGGCGCTTTGGTTACTGCGCGCCGAGTCTTTTGATCAGCGCATCGAGCTGGCTCATTTCTTCTTCCGTCAGATCGGTCAGCGGCGCGCGCACCGGGCCGGCACTGCGGCCCACCAGCTTCGCGCCCGCTTTCACGATACTCACCGCGTAGCCCGCACGGCGGTTGCGGATCGCCAGGTACGGCAGGAAAAATTCGTCGATCAGCTTGGCCGTAGTCGCGTGGTCGTCCGCGGCGATGGCGCGGTAGAAATCCATCGCGGTCTTCGGAATGAAGTTGAATACCGCCGACGAATACACCGGCACGCCCAGCGCTTTGTACGCCGCCGCATAAACTTCCGCGGTCGGCAGGCCGCCGAGATACGAGAAGCGGTCGCCGAGGCGCCGGCGGATCGACACCATTGCCTCGATTTCACCCACGCCGTCCTTGAAGCCGATCAGGTTCGGGCAGCGGTCCGCCAGACGTTCGAGCATGTCCGCGTTCAGCTTCGAATTGGCGCGGTTGTAGACGATCACGCCAAGGTTCGGCACGGCCTTGCAGGCCTGCTCCACGTGCGCCGCAACTCCTTCCTGGCAGGCTTCGGTCAGGTAGTGCGGCATCAGCAGAATGCCGCTCGCGCCAAGACGCGCGGCTTCCCGCGCATACTCGATCGCAACGCGCGTCGGGCCGCCCGCGCCGGCCAGAATCGGCACCTTGCCTCGGCAGGTTTCGGTCGCCGTGCGAATCACGTTGGTGTAGTCGCTTTGGGTCAGCGAGAAGAATTCGCCTGTGCCGCCTGCCGCGAACAACGCGGTCGCGCCGTACGGCGCGAGCCACTCGAGGCGCTCGGCGTAGGTGTCGGCGCGAAACTCGCCGCGCGCGTCGAAGTCGGTGATGGGGAAGGACAGCAGGCCTTCGGAAACGATGGCTTTGAGTTCTTGTGGTGAGGTCATAGCTTCAATTACGTGATGTAGGGGAGCGGCGCCGCCGCTCGCGTCGTCGTTGTTTTAGCGCACGAGGCACGGGCGCTTGTTGTCGAACTTCCAGTTCGGAATCAGGTACTGCATGGCCACGCCGTCGTCGCGCGCGCCCAAACCGTGCTGCTGATACAGCGCATGCGCCTTCTCGATCTCGTCCATGTCCAGTTCGATGCCGAGCCCCGCGGCCTGAGGCACCTTCACCTTGCCGCCGACGATCTGTAGCGGGTCGCGCGTCAGACGCTGGCCGTCCTGCCAGATCCAGTGCGTGTCGATTGCCGTGATCTTGCCCGGCGCCGCGGCCGCCACGTGCGTGAACATGGCGAGCGAAATATCGAAGTGATTGTTCGAGTGCGAGCCCCACGTGAGGCCCCAGTCGTTGCACATCTGCGCGACGCGCACCGAGCCCTGCATGGTCCAGAAGTGCGGATCGGCAAGCGGAATATCCACCGACTGCAACTGGATCGCGTGACCCATCTGGCGCCAGTCGGTGGCGATCATGTTGGTCGCTGTCGGCAAGCCGGTCGCGCGGCGGAATTCCGCCATCACTTCACGGCCCGAGTAGCCGTTCTCCGCGCCGCACGGATCTTCCGCATAGGCGAGCACATCGTGTTGATCGCGGCACAGGCGCACCGCTTCCGCGAGCGACCAGGCGCCGTTCGGGTCGAGTGTCACGCGGGCCTTGGGGAACCGTTCGGCGAGCGCGGTGACCGCTTCGATTTCAGCGTCGCCGGACAGCACGCCACCCTTTAGCTTGAAGTCGTTGAATCCGTAGCGAGCCTGCGCGGCTTCGGCGAGACGTACGACGGCTTCAGGCGTCATGGCTTCTTCGGTGCGCACACGCTCCCAGTCGTCACGGCCGTCAGCGCCGCTCGCGTACGGCAGATCGGTTTTCTCGCGATCGCCGATATAGAACAGGTAGCCGAGCATTTCCACTTCGTCGCGTTGCTGGCCTTCGCCTAGCAGCGCCGCAACTGGGACGCCCAGGTGCTGGCCGAGCAGGTCGAGCAGCGCGGCTTCGAGCGCGGTCACGGCGTGAATGGTGGTGCGCAGATCGAACGTCTGCAAACCGCGGCCGCCTGCGTCGCGGTCGGCGAATTGCGTGCGCGCCTTGTTCAGGACAGCTTGCAGATTGCCGATCGACTGACCGACCACGAGCGGGCGTGCATCGTCGATCGTCTTGCGGATGCTCTCACCGCCCGGCACTTCACCCACGCCCGTATGACCGGCGCTGTCGCGCAGAATGACGATGTTGCGCGTGAAGAACGGGCCGTGCGCGCCGCTCAGATTCAGCAACATGCTGTCGCGGCCGGCGACGGGCACCACGCGCAGTTCGGTAACGACCGGTGTCGCGTTCGATTCGGAGGGTTTCGTGGACATGGTAGTGAGACCTGTTATGAAAGTGAGCCGGTTGGCAGGCATCGAGGCTCCCTGGAATCAAGGAATCGCACTCGACGCCGGCACCGGACGGAAATCGAAAATAACGTAACGCGTGACGAGCGGTTCTATCAGTCAGTGTAGTCAGTGGGCTTTGTGCGGAAGCGACTCCGGCAAAACGTCATGGTTCACGCGGCGATTGCGGGTCAGGAAGCCGGCCGCCGCCGCGATCAGCGAGGCGACGCCCAAGCCGTACAGGCCGCCGGTAATCGAGCCGGTGTGCTGCTGCAAATAGCCGAACGTGGCCGGCGCGAAGAAGCCGCCAAGATTGCCCACCGAGTTGATCAGCGCGATCACCGCCGCCGCCACACGGGCATCCAGATACCCCTGCGGGATCGGCCAGAACAGCGAGGACGCCGCCTTGAAACCGATCGCCGAGAAACAGATTGCCACGAACGAGAACACCGGATTACCGGAGGTCGATGCGAACAGCCCAACCGCCGCGATGACGAGCGCCGCCGCCATCCATGCCTGCTGGAAACGCCATTTCGCCGACAACACCGCGAAGCAGTACATGGCGACCATGGCGATCAGCCACGGAATCGCGTTGAGCATGCCGACCTCGAAATCCGACATACCGCCCATCTTGCGGATGATCGTCGGCAGCCAGAACGTGGCCGCGTAGATGGTCAATTGAATTGCGAAGTACAAGAAACAGAACAGCAGAATCTGCGGGTCCTTCAACAGCTTCATGGCGGGCAGATGCGCGCCGCCATGCGCCTCGCGCTCGGCCTGTTCCGCCGCAATCGACGTTGTCAGCGCGTTCTGCTCCTCGGCGCTCAGCCACGAGGCGTCGCGAATGCGCGACTTCAACAGCATCCAGCTCACCGCGCACAGCACGATCGAAAAACCGCCTTCAATGAGAAACATCCATTGCCAGCCCTGCAAACCCAAGCCTCGAATGGACAACAGGCCGCCCGTGATCGGACCGGACAGCACCGACGCGAGCGCGGAGCCGGACAGAAACACGGCGATGGCCTTGCCGCGTTCCTTCTGCGGCAGCCACTGCGTGAAGTAGAAAACCACGCCGGGGAAGAAGCCGGCCTCGGCGACGCCCAGCAGAAAGCGCAGCACGTAGAACGAGGTGTCGTTCCAGACAAACGCCATGGCCCCCGCGACCAATCCCCAGGTGCCCATGATGCGGGTGAGCCACGCGCGCGCGCCGTACTTCTGCATCAGCACGTTCGACGGCACCTCGAAGAGCGCATAGCCGACAAAGAACAACCCGCTTCCCAACCCGTACGCCGCGGCACCGATGCCCAGGTCCGTCTGCATGTGAGCATTGACGAAGCCGATGTTCACGCGGTCGATATAGTTCGCGATGAACATGATCAGAAACAGCGGCAGCACATGCCGCTTGACCTTCGAGACCGCTGATTCGAGCGGGTCGGCGGCGGGGGTGAGAGCAGATGTCACAGGTGTCTCCAGTGTCGGCCGGGCGGCTTGAGCGAACGCAATACGGTGTATCCAACTGCGTTATATGTTGTCTGACGACAGTCTACTCTTTTCTAACACATGATTCCAACGCAGTGTTTACCCTGCTATTTACGCCTCTTCCAGCGCGATAAACGGCCAACCCACCGCCGCGATGGCACATCGCATAGAATCGCACTAAGACGTCTGATGACATGAGGTTTTGTATTCCACTCCCCCTCGTGCCGAGCGTAAAGCGCAGGTCCGCCCAGCGTCGAGCTCGCGAGAATCGAATCGTTCCCGCCCGCGCAGACGCTATGATGACTATGTCGACACGTCACACAACGTAACGCCCCCGCGTGACGCGTGCATTTCCAGCCGATTAGCCAACAACCCACAGAAATGAGCAGCCTGACTGAGAAGGTGGTGGCCACCCTTTCCGATGAAATCCGCCGCGGCACACTGAGGCCGGGCGACCGCATTCCCACCGAGGTCGCGATGATGAAGCAGCTTTCGGTGAGCCGCTCGGTGGTTCGCGAGGCGATCTCGCGCCTGCAGGCGGCCAGGGTGGTCGAGACGCGTCACGGCATCGGCACGTTCGTGCTGGCGCCGGCCGCGGAGCAGCCGATGCAACTGCCGGCCGCCGATCTCTCCAGCATGCTGGACGTGATGGCGATCATCGAATTCCGTATCGACGTCGAAGCCGCCTCCGCCGCGCTCGCCGCCGCGCGGCGCACCGAGCAGCATCTCAAGCAGATGCGCGGCGCGCTGGAGCGTTTCGAGTCAGAGCTCGAGCGCGGCAGCACGGACACCGTCGCGCACGACATCGAGTTTCATCTACAGATCGCGCGTGCCAGCGGCAACCGCTATTTCTTCGACGTGCTCAGCCAGCTCGGCCGCGCGGTGAGTCCTCGCACGCGGCTCGGCTCCGCGGAGATCGCCGAGCTCGACCAGATCGAGCACCTGCGCAATGTGCTCGGCGAGCATCAAATGATTTATCGTGCGATCGAACGGCAGGACCCGGACGACGCACGCGCCGCGATGCGCATGCATCTGAGCAATAGCCGCGAAAGATTGCGGCGCGCGCACGAGTTGAGTCAAACGGCGGGTTGATGGGTCACGCCGGCGCCGACTGACGAAATCCCGCCGGCGCATCGACATCGAGATCCATCAACGCCGAGCTCAGCGATTTGCCATGCGCGTCGAGCGCGAGCGATCGCGTCACTCCTCCGCCGAGCGCATTGCCGAGCACGAAATTGAATGCGGCGATAGCAGGCAGCTCATAGCGCACAACCGCACCGCGCACCACTTCGCCGAGATGGGTCTTCACGCGCTCCGGCGTCAGCACGGCTCGTAGATGCTCATAATGCGCCGGGTCGTAACAGACCACCGAAATGTTCAGCGTATTGCCCTTGTCGCCGGTGCGCGAATGAGCGAGTTCACGTAATTTCATCTCACGCCTCCACGAGCGAGAACGTCGGCGCCACATGCTCGCGCGGCAATAACACCGACTGAACCGCGACGACTTCGCGAGCCGACTTCGTGACGCCGCCCCCGCCTGCCGGGCCATTGGTGTACAGCGTCTCGACCTCGTTGCCGATCCGTACTGCTTGCTCGAGCGATGCTGTACGCCCCGTCACGCGCGCGCGCACTTCCTACGGTTCGCCGTACGCGGCCGCGGCCGCTTCGCCATGCAACGCGTTGACGCCAATCAGATCGAAGCGCGATTCGCTCGTCGCTACCCCGGTCAGCGTGAGCCGCTCGCGGACGATATCGAGCGCGAGGCGCGCACGCGCCACCGCGCCGGGTCCGCCATACGAAATTTGCCCTTCGCCGATATAGCCGTCGAAGTACGCGACCGACACCTTCAGCGTACCGGTGCGCGGCGTGCCGTGGCCGCCGCTCACGCGAATGCGATCCGGCGCCTCCTGCGCGACACGCACCCGGGAAAAATCCGCGACCACGTCCGGCTGCAGATAGCGCTGCGGATCGTGAATCTCATACAACAACTGTTCCTTGCAGGTTGCCTCGGTCACGCGACCGCCGGCCTGCGCGAGCTTAGTGATGACCACCGCGCCGTCCTGCCCGATTTCGGCGATGGGAAAACCGAGCCGCGCCAGATCAGGGACATCCTTGAAACCCGGGTCCGCGAAATAGCCGCCCGTGATTTGCCCCGCGCATTCGAGCAAATGGCCGATCACCGTTGCCTGGCCAAGCATCGGCCAGTCATCCATGTGCCAGCCGAATTCGTGAATCAGCGGCGCGACGAACAGCGACGGGTCGGCCACGCGCCCGGTCAAGACAATCTGCGCGCCGGCGGCGAGCGCATCGACAATGGCGCTCGCACCGAGATAGGCGTTCGCGGATACGAGCCGCTCCTGGTAGTCCGAAACACGTTCTCCGGACTCCACAAAGCAGAAATCGCCCTGACGCACGACGTCGAGCACATCGTCGCCGGTGACCGCGGCAATCTTCACGTCGCCAAGGCCGAGCGAGCGCGCGATCTCCGCCGTCTTGCGCGCCGCCGCGAGCGGGTTCGCCGCGCCCATGTTCGAAATGATGCGCACGCCATTGCGCAATGCCGCCGGGAGCACCGCTTTCATGCGCGTTTCGAGCAACGGGTCGTAGCCGAGTTCGGGGTCTTTACTGCGCGCCTGCTGCGCGATCGCGATGGTGCGCTCGGCAAGGCACTCGAACACGAGGTAATCGAGCGCCCCGTGTTCCGCCAGTTCGACGGCGGGTTCGATGCGGTCGCCGGAGTAGCCCGCGCCCGCGCCGATTCGCACCTGGCGTTCATGTTGAGTGGCTGTCATGCTGGTCACATCCGTTCAGTGAGGCTCACAGTGAAAAAATCCCCAACGCGACGCAGGCAATCGTCATCACGATCGACGCGCCGAACAGCAAGGGGAACGTGAATTTCTGATGGTCGGCGAGATCGATGCCGCACAGGCCGACCACGAGAAAAGTCGCCGGCGTCAGCGGGCTGACCGGAAACCCGGTAGTCATCTGGCCAAGCAACGCGGCCTGGCCCACGTGCACCGCGGGCACGCCGAGCTGGCCCGCCACTTCGGCGATGACCGGCAGTACGCCGAAGTAAAACGAATCGGGATCGAACAGCATGCTCAGCGGCATCGACATCAATCCGAGCGCGACGGGTATATGGCCCGCCATCGCGGGCGGCACAAAGCCGACCGCCGCCTGCGCCATCGCTTTCAGCATGCCGCTGCCTTGCATCACGCCGGTGAACACACCGGCCGCCAGCAGAATACCGGCCATCATCAACGCCGCACGCGCATGCGCGTCGATCCGTTTGCGCTGCATGTCCACGTTCGGGTAGTTCACCATCAGCGCGATGCACAGCCCGACCATGAACATGAGCGCCGGCGGAATCTTCTCACCCATCACGACCATCGTCCCCAGCACCACCAGCGTCAGCGCGATGTTGAACCAGAAATTTTGCGGCCGGCGCAAGGCCTGCTCGTCCGCTGTCAGCTCGCGCTTCGGCACAGGCACCGAACCGCTCGCGGCGGTGAGGCCGAGCCGCTTTTCCTCGCGCCGCCCGAGCCAGAACGCCATGCCGAACACAAACACCAGGCCGATCGCCTGCACCGGAATCAGCGGATTGAACAGCGCCGAAATGGGCAGATGCAGCGACGCCGACGCGCGAATCATCGGGCCGGTCCACGGCAGAAAGTTGATGCCGGCCGCCATCGACACCGCGGCGGCCAACACACGCCGGTCCATCTTCAGCCGGTCGTAGAGCGGCAGCATGGCGGGAATCGTGACGAGAAAGCAGACGGCGCCGGAGCCGTCCAGATGGATCAGCAGTGCTAGCAGCGTGGTGCCCATCACGATGCGCGTGGGCCGGGTGCCGACCGCGCGCAGAATGCGCTCGATGATCGGATCGAGCGTGCCCGCGTCGGTAATGGTGCCGAAGTAGAGAATCGCGAAGACGAACATGCCGACGACCGGCGCGAGACTCTTGAGCCCGTCGATCACGAACTTGCTGGTCTGAAAACCGAATCCGCCGATGAGCGACGCCACGATCGGCACGATGATGAGCGCCACCAACGGCGACATGCGCTTCGACAGAATGGCGCCGAGCAGCACGGCGATGGTGGCGAGCCCCAGTAATGGCAGCATGTGCTTGTCTCCGAGATTGTTTTTTACTGTGATCCAGCGTAAGTTCGAGGCATCAATAAATCAATTGAAATGATTTGATCACAGCAATTACAAATCATCATGGATCTGAATCTTCGGGACATTCGCGCGTTCATCGCCGTGGCGCAAACGGGCAGCTTCACGCGAGCGGCGACGCAGTTGCATCTCTCGCAACCGGCGTTGACTGTGCAGATTCGCCGCCTGGAAGAAACGGTCGGCATGCGTCTGTTCGACCGCAACAGCCGTCATGTCGCGCTCACGCCGACCGGCCGCGAACTGCTCCCGCTGCTGCAGAAGTCGCTGCATGATATGGAACACGTGCTGATCGACGCGCGCGCGCTGGGCGAAGGCACGAGCGGCACGGTGCGGATCGCCTGCCTGCCCACGTTCGCGGCCAGCGTCCTGCCCGAACTCGTGCAGGGCCTCAGAAAAGCGGTACCGCGCGCGACCTTTCACGTATGCGATGCGGTGGCGAGCATGGTCAATACGCTGGTGCGCAACGAGGAGGCCGACATCGGTCTGACCGGCGGCCAGCTCGACGATGCCGGCTTCGAGGTGCTGCACGCGGGCATCGACCGGCTGGTTGCGGTGTTTCCGAAGCGGCATGCGCTGGCCCGGCGGCGGCGTATCGCGCTGGCCGACCTGGCCGCCACGCCGCTCGTGCTGACCGCACCGGGCACGAGCGTGCGGGCGGTGGTCGACAGCGCCTTCGCGAACGCTCATTGCGCGCCGGAAATCGCGTGCGAGCCGACCTACATGATGAGCGCGGTCGCCATGGTGCGCGCCGGGCTCGGCGTGACGATTCTGCCGGCCTCCGCGCGGGAAGTCAGAGCGGAGCCTGAACTCGTGGTGCGTGCGGTCGACGATCCCGCGTTCACCCGCCCTATCGCGCTCATCAAGAAGCGCGGCAAGACACTGCCGCCCGTCACGGAAACCTTCGTTGAGATGCTGATCGAGAAGCTCGGGAAGGATTGAACGGCCAGGCGAGCACGGCGGGTGGAATTGACCCCCAGGCGGGTTCGATGATTCAATCATCGAGGCGCGACAGCATGTCGGCCAACAGGGGAGCAGGGTCAGCGGACGAACAATAAATCCTGTACCGAATGCCGGACTAACCGGCCACGCTGAGGAGTCAGGCAAGTGTCGAAGGGATTGGTTTTAACGTTGCGCTATCGGCTGGGCCGACGAGTGGCCGGCATGCGCGTATGGACGTCGCGCGCGATTGGCCGGCACCCCTTTGTGTCCGGACTATCCGGCGTGGTTACCGCCACGGTCCTCGCCGGCTTCACCTTCCTCGCGCTCTATGACAGCCGCGAAGATGAATTGCGCCACGCTGTCGAGAACGCACGCAACCTCGTCACGCTCATCAGCAGAGATCTCGGGCGCACCATCAACCTCTATGACATGTCGTTGCGCGGCGTCGTGCTGGATGCCGAACGCCCGGAGACCTGGACCCTGTCGCCCTACCTGCGCGAGCGTGTGCTGTTCGATCGCGGCCTGGGTTCGCCGATCTCCGGCGACGCCTACGTCCTCGACGCGCAAGGCCGTGTGAAAGCCTCGAAAAGCGGCAACCTTTATCCGGGTCTATCGTTTGCGGAACGGGACTATTTCCGTGTCCAACAGAACAACCCGTTGGCGGACCTCTACTTTTCGAATCCCTTTCATTCGCAGGTGCGCAACGGCGCCTTCGCCGTCGCGTTGTCGCGGCGCATCGACTTGCCTAACGGCACATTCGACGGCATTGCCATGGTGAGCATACGGATCGAATACTTCGAACACCTGCTCGACAATGTCGATCTCGGTCCCCACGGCGGTGGTTTTATCGTGCTCGACAACGGCACGCTGCTCGCGAGCCGTCCGCCGTCAAGGGGTGGCGTCGGCTCGAGCTACGCGAGTACGCCGAACTTCGCGGACATTGCCGGCCATGAGTCCGGCAGCTTCATTTCGGATGGTTCGCTGGATGGCATTGCACGCATGTACACCTACGCCCATGTGCCGGGCACGCCGATCATCGTCGGCATTGCGCCCGCTGTGGAGGACGTGCTGGCGGAGTGGCGGCACCGCAACCTGCTGGCCGGTGTGATGACAACGCTGTTCGGCGGCGCCTACGTGGCCGCCGCCTGGCTGTTCGCCTTTGCGCTGCGCGACAAGACGCGCGCCGAAGCCGAATTGCAGCGCGTCGCCGCCACGGACGCGCTGACCGGCCTCGCCAACCGCCGCGCCTTCGACCACCGGCTCGCCCAGGAGTGGCGGCGCGCGCAGCGCGAGCAAACGCCGCTCTCGCTGCTCTTCATGGACATCGACCATTTCAAGCGCTTCAACGACACCTATGGCCATGCGACCGGCGACGAGGTGCTGGCCGTGGTGGCCGAACGCATCCAGTCGGGCATGCGGCGCGCCGAAGATCTCGCCGCGCGTTACGGCGGCGAGGAGTTCGCGGTGGTGCTGCCGAATACTTCGCTGGAGGGGGCGGCCAAGGTTGCGGAGAAGATCCGCAAACGCGTCGAGTCCGCCGGACTCGCGCACAAGGGCTCGGAGCGCGGGCAGGTGACGATCAGCATCGGCTGTGCGGCCTGCCAGCCGCCCGACGCCGGCGGTGCCGCCGCATTGCTGGCCGCGGCCGATGCGCAGTTGTATGCCGCCAAAGCCGCCGGACGCAACCGTGTGATGTGGCAGACGGGCGCGATGCAAGATCCGGCATGAATTGAATATAAATTGAATAGAGCCCGATTAACGCCATTAATCGTCTGATTTAATCGGATCCACCCACGCTAATATCGTCTTCGCGTGGGCTCGGGGATAAATCCGCTCGCGCGTATTTTTAAAAACGTCGAAAGCGAGAAAATGATAACGAGCCAATTTCGAGTACTCGCGGTAGCCGTGGCGTCGTTCGCCACGTTCACTCCCGCGTATGCCGCACTGGGCGGCGCACCGACCTACCCGGTCACCGCCAGCAGCACAAGCGCGGGGGCCGCCAGCCAAGGCACCGCGGTGGCACGCTTCGCCGCGAGCGCCAATGCGGCGTCGGCGAATTACACCGTGAGCCAGACCACGCTCCCATCGGGCACGGTGGTAAGCGAGTACATCGGCGCGGGCAACACCGTGTTCGCATTGAGCTGGGAAGGCCCGACCATGCCGCCGCTCAAGACACTGCTCGCCACCTACTTCCCGGCTTATGTTCAGGCCCTGACCGACGCTCACACCGCGCAAGGCGGCGGCTACGGTTCCGCCGTCGTGCGCCAGTCGGCGCTGGTCGTGGAGACCGGTGGCCACATGGGCGCTTTCGTGGGCCGTGCCTATCTGCCCCAGGCGCTGCCGCAAGGCGTAAGCGCTGACGACATCAAGTAAATCAATAAAACCAACGAGAGAACAACAGTGCGCAAAATCGCATGGATTATGGCCGCCACGCTCGGACTCACGCTTGCCGGTTGCGGCGGAGGCGGGGGCGGTTCAAGCAGCAGCACCTCGAGCGCCAATGCACCGGCTGCGGCCAGCGTGCCGGCAGCCGCCAGTACGCCGTCGGGCGGAACGCCCTCCAATCCCGTGACCAGCAACCCGACGCCGAACGTGCTCGCCGCCGACGCGTCGGCCGTGCCGACCGCGGCCACTGCCGGCAACACCGTACCGGTAACGGTGTCCGCCACGGGCATTCACAACCAGCCGATGGTCAGCATCAAGCTTTGCGCCCCCGGCTCCAACGGCACGGCCAACTGCACGACGATTCCTAACGTGCTGGTCGACACGGCATCGTTCGGGCTGCGCCTCGTGCGTTCCGCGATTCCGACCGCCACCTTCAACGCGCTCACGGCCGAAACCGATACGACGAGCGGACTGCCGCTCGCCGAATGCGCGCTGTTCGGCAGCGGCTATGCCTGGGGTTCGGTGCATCAAGCGGACGTCGTGATGTCGAGTGAAATTGCCGCCAGGCTGCCGATCCACGTGATCGGCGATCCGGCGCTGACCACGGCCGCGCCGAGCGAATGCCAGGTGGGCCGCCAACTCGCGAGCACCTCCGACATCGGCGCCAACGGCATTCTCGGCATCGGCGTGAGCCCGACGGACTGCGGTGCGGCGTGCGCCCTGACCGTGGTCTCGCAGTTCTATTACACCAATGCCGGCACAGCCGTCTCGGTGCCCGTGAACAAACAGATCACCAATCCGGTCGCGGGTTTCGCGCAAGATAACAATGGCGTGATTCTGGAAATGGCGCAGGTGTCCGATAGCGGCAGCACGACCGCTCAAGGCACGCTGGTGTTCGGCATCGACACCCAGGCCAACAACGCGCTGGCCGGCACGAGCGCGCCGATCATCCGGACGGACCTGAACGGCAACTTCACGTCGACCTATAACGGCGCCACGCTGACCTCGACGTTCTTCGATTCGGGCTCGACCGTGCTGTTCTTCCCGGACCTGACGATCGCTCACGACTCGACGTCGGGGTACTACATCCCGACTACGACGGTGGGCCGTACGTCGACCCTGACCGCGACGAATTCGGCGAGCGTGTCGCTTGGCTTCAATATCGGAAATGGGGCGACGCTGACCTCATCGGGAAATATCGCGTTCAATAATCTCGGGCTCTATATGACTCGTCAATTTGACTTCGGGATGCCGTTCTTTTACGGGCGCCATGTGTTCTACGGTATTTCCGGCCGTGCGTCGGTGGGCGGAGGCACTGGACCCTATGTGGCGTATGTGTCGAGCTGATTAGAAGATGGCCCTATCCTGACTGTCTAACAGCGCTTTCCCGACATCAGGATAGGGTGTAACTCAGCCCGACAGCACGATTCGAAACGTTTCGATCGTTTGCTGCCTGGCGCCCCCTTACTGTTTCGCTTGAACGTACTTTGCAAAGTTGTTCAAGATGGACTGCCACCCCTGTTGCTGCTGTTCGACAGAATTCTCCGATTCAGCATCAAACTCAACACGAACCGTCACGCCCTTGGCTCCGGGTATGAACGCCACCGATGCAGCGCGGTCGCCAAACGAGAACTCAAGCAGTTCGTGAGGCACCACCTTGGTATAGGTCCCTTCGAAGTCAAAGCCGAAGCTGCCGTCCTTGGCCTCCATGCGTGATGAGAAAACGCCGCCGACGCGTAGATCGACGGTAGATTGGGTTGTGTGCCAATCGTCAGACGCCGTGTTCCACTGCTTGATATCGCTCGGTGTCGTGTAAGCACTCCAGACCTTGGCGACGGGAGCATCGACGAGCGTTTCGACAGTGATTTTCGTGGTCATTGTTCTTCCTTTCGTTTGCGGCCAATAGGTTGAGTGAAGCCTGGCAGCATCCCCGCCAGCATCAGGACTCGAACATCAACTTAGTCGAGTCATCGCATTTCCAATTAATTAGCGATCACTATAGAATAGCCGCACGCATCTGGAATCGTCAAATTTTTAGCAACCGTTACAGAATTGGATCTAGCATGTCCGAACGTGGACGCCCTCGCAGCTTCGATCGCGAAGCGGCACTGCAGCAGGCAATGGAAGTGTTTTGGGCGCGCGGCTACGAAGGCACGTCTATGGCTGACCTGACCGCCGCAATGGGGATCAAGGCGCCGAGCCTGTATGCGGCATTCGGCGACAAGGCAGCGCTGTTTCGCGAGGCGGTGGCGCACTATCGCGCCACCGACGGCAGCTCGACCGGCAAGGCATTGCGCGAAGCCGGCTCCGCGCGCGAGGCGATTGAGGGCATGCTGATGGCGGCAACTTCCGCTCTCACCTTGCATGGGAAGCCGCGCGGTTGCCTGGTGGTGCTGGGCACCACCAACTACGCGCCGTCCAACGAGGCCGCGAATGAATTTCTGCGCGGCCTTCGGTTGGCCACATCAAAAGACATTCGCAAACGCCTGGTGCAGGGTGTGGCGAACGGCGAATTGCCGCAGGGCACCAACGTCGACGGTCTCACCGCCTATTTCGTCACCGTGTTGCATGGTATGTCGTTGCAGGCGCGGGACGGTGCCACGCAAAAAGTGCTGGCAGCGGTCGTACGCACGGCGATGGTGATTTGGCCGGCGCCGCAACAGGCAGAGTCTCCGCGCGAACCAAGGAAGACTTCGCGCCGGGCGCGATAACCGACTGTGAGTCGATTGGGCGTTTAATCGACTCAAATCATGAGTCGATTTTTATTAGGGCTCCTGGCCCAACTGCCGCCCCCTCCCCGTTCAATAAATCCCCATTGCCCCTTCCACGCTCCGCACCATCGACACAAGCCGCGGCCCAATATCGGCCTCCAGCTGACTGTCCTTCAGCAAATAAGACGGCACACCGCAATTGAACACCAGAATCTCGCCGTCGGCTGACGGCTTCATCGGCACGGCGACGGCGTGCACCTCGCGTCGCAAGTCGCCGTACGACACGCAAAACCCGCGCTCGTAGAAATAGTCGACCGAACTCATCACGCGGTCGCGAAACGTACTCCAGTCATGCGGCGACTTGACCGCGATTTCATTGCAAAGCGCCTCGCGCCGTTCGGACGGCAGCGCCGCCAGCAGCGCGCGGCCCATCGCGGTTCGCACGATCGGGTAGCTCAGGCCGATATCCGCCGGCAAGCCGAGCGGCGTGGTGCTGCGGCTGCTTTCCAGATACACGACGTTGAGCCGGTCGCGCATGCCGAGCGAGACCGACCCGCGAATCTGGTCCGCCAGTTCCTTCATGGACGGCCGCGCGATCTGCCGCACGCTCATGCTGGCGAGCAGCGGGTAGCTCAAGGACAGCACGGCCGACCCGAGCTGAAACTTGTTATTCATACGATTGACGCGCAAATAGCCGAGGCGGGTCAGCGTATAAGTGAAGCGCGAAATCGTGGCCTTGGTCATGCCGGTGCGCGCCGCCAGTTCGGCGTTGCCGAGCTGCGACTCGCGCGGCGTGAAGCAGTGCAGGATGTCGAGGCCGCGCGCCAGCGTGGTTGCGAACTGGCGGTCGCCGTCAAAATCGTCCGGCACGTAGCGCGCCTTCGAATCCAGATAGTCGCTGGCGAGTGCCGCCGTCTCGGGATGCGGGTTGTGGGCTGCCATGAGGGTTCCTCTTCCGATTGGCCTATTCTGCGCCACACGTTCTGCATATCCAAACTCTGTTCTGCAGAGTCGAACAAAATGCGCCGGTCGCCTGTAAATCTTCGATAGTGAAGCCATCAAACGATTCACATAACGGAGACAGGAATGACCAGCAATGCCTCGCATTTCGACTCGATGCTCGCCGATGTCGCGCGGTTCGTCCGCGAAGAAGCCATCCCCCGCGAAAACGAGATCGAGCAGGCCGACGCCGTGCCGGCGGACCTCGTCCAGCGCATGCGCCAGCTCGGCTACTTCGGCTGGAGCATTCCGCGCGATTTCGGCGGAGCGGGATTGTCGACTGAGCAACTCGTGCGTGGCGCGTTCGAGCTTTCGCAGGCATCGGTAGCTTTTCGCGCTCGCGTGGGCACCAATACCGGCATTGGATCGGAGGCGCTCGTCGCCGACGGCACCGAAGCCCAGAAGCAGCGCTATCTGCCACGGCTCGCCTCAGGAGAAATGACCGGCGCGTTCGCCTTGACCGAACCGGACGCCGGCTCGGACGCGACGGCGTTGCGCACCACCGCGCGGCGCGAAGGCGATCACTACGTGCTCGACGGCCGCAAGTGTTTCATCACCAATGCGCCGATTGCCGATCTGTTCACCGTGATGGCCCGCACCGATCCCGCCACGCCAGGCGCCGGCGGCATTTCGGCGTTCCTCGTCGAGCGCGGCATGCCGGGGCTGTCCACCAGCGCGCCCTACGACAAGATGGGCCAGGCGGGGTCGCCGGTCGGCGACGTGGTGTTCGACGGGTGCCGTGTGCCGGCGGCCAATCTGATTGGCGGAGTCGAAGGCATGGGTTTCCGGACCGCGATGAAGGTGCTGAACAAGCAGCGCATCCATCTCGCCGCGCTGTGCACCGGGCCCGCCATCCGCATGCTCGAGGAAGCGGTGGCCTATACCTCGAAACGCGAACAGTTCGGCAAGCCCATTGCCGAATTCCAACTGGTGCAGGCGCTGATCGCCGAGTGCCAGACCGAAATCTTCGCCGCACGCTCGATGATTCTCGAAACCGCGCGCAAACGCGATGCCGGCGAGGACGTCGCGCTGGAAGCCTCCATGTGCAAGATGTTCGCCTCGGAGATGTGCGGACGCGTCGCGGACCGCGCAGTCCAGATGCTCGGCGGACGCGGTTATCTGGCCGGCAACGCGGTCGAGCGGTTTTATCGCGACGTGCGCGCTTTCCGTATTTATGAAGGCACCACGCAGATTCATCAGCTGAACATAGCGAAGCTCACGCTCAGGCGCGCCGCCGAACGGGATCACGCCACGCAGAACGACCGCGTGCGCGCCGACGCTGTGCGTGCCGCATGAGGACGGTCATGAACACTGCCCCGCATTTCCCCCCGTCCCGCGCTAGCGCGCTCGATATCGGGCGGCTCGTCGATCCGCGCTCCATTGCGATCATTGGCGCATCGAACGATCCGAAGTCGATCAGCGGCCAGCCGATGCGTTTTCTCATGCAGCACGGTTATCGCGGCGAACTTTATCCCGTGAATCCGAAATACACCGAGATCGACGGCGTTGCGTGCCACGGCAGCGTCGCCGCCTTGCCGGTCGCGCCGGACCTCGCCCTGATTCTGGTGGCGGCGCGACGCGTGCCCGACATGCTGCGCCAATGCGGCGAAAAAGGTGTGCGCTTTGCGATTGTGTACAGCTCCGGCTTCGCCGAAGCGGGTGAAGCCGGCGCCGCGTTGCAGCGCGAATGCGCCGATATCGCGAAAGCGTTCGGCATCCGCGTGATCGGACCGAACTGCCAGGGATTCGTCAGCACGGGCGCCAACGTCTACGCGGGATTCGGCGCGCCGTTCGGCGTTGCCTACCGGCGCGGCGGCCTGTCGCTGATTTCGCAGAGCGGCGGCTTTGGTTGTGCGCTGCTGCTCATGGCCGACGAACTAGGCATCGGCTTGCGGCACTTCCTCACCACCGGCAACGAGGCCGACGTCAGTCTCCTCGATCTCGTCGACGCCTGCATCGACGATCCGCAAACGTCGCTGATCGCCACGTACATCGAAGGTCTGAAAGACGCGCACCGGCTCGTCGAGGTCGCGAATCGCGCGCTCGACGCGGGCAAGCCGCTTCTCGCCTGGAAGGTCGGCAACACCGCCGACGGCGCCAAGGCCGCCGCGTCGCATACGGCAAATCTGGGCGGCGCCTCGGCGCTCTACCGCACCGCCTTCCGCCAGACCGGCGTGATCGAAGTGACCGACGTCGCGGACCTCGGCGACTACGCGCGGGCGTTCGAAGCGGGACGCCTGCCGCGCGGCAACCGGATCGCGGTCGTCACGCTCTCGGGCGGCGCGGGCATTCTCATCACCGACGCCTGCGCGGAGCGCGGCATGTCGGTGCCGGCCTTGTCGGCGGCCACACTCGAGCGCCTCAAGCCGATCGTGCCCGCGTTCGCCTCGCTGAACAATCCGATCGATCTGACCGCGGGCATTCTCGCGGAGCCGAAGATCTTCGCCGACGCGTTGCAGATCATCGCCGACGATCCGAACATCGACGCCATCGCGATCATGGCGGCGGCCGCCAGCGGCGAAGTCGCGCAGGCCATGGCCTCGGCTATCGTGCGGGTCTACGACAGCATCGACAAGCCGATGATGCTCGCCTGGAATGCGCGCCACGACATGGCCCGCGAAGCGTACGAGACGATCGGCACACACGGTGTGCCGCTGTACGCGACCCCTGTGCGTTGCGGGCGCGCGTTCGCGGCGTTGTCCGACTACGCCCAGGCACGGCGGACGCGCGCGGCGGCACGCGATGCGCAACTGAGCGAGTCGAGCCGCTACGAGGCCGGACACGCCCGAGCGCTGCTGGCCGCCAATCAGGGCAAGCCGGGCGACCTGACCGAACACGCGGCGCAAGCGCTGCTGCGCGATTACGGCATCGACACGCCGAAAAGCGCGCTCGCGTGCAGCCGCGACGAAGCGTGCGCCATGGCGCGGGCCATCGGCTTTCCGCTCGTGATCAAGGTACAGTCGCCGGACATCCCACACAAGACCGAGGCCGGCGCAGTGCGGGTCGGCATCCGCGATGAAGCGGCGCTCGCCGTGGCCTTCGACGAAATCGTCGGTAACGCGCGCCGCCATGTGCCGCACGCACGAATCGACGGCGTGCTGGTGCAGGAGGAAATCCGCGACGCGATCGAGATGATCGTCGGTATCGAAAACGATGCGTCGTTCGGTCCGGCGCTGATGTGCGGACTCGGCGGCATCTATGCCGAGGTGCTGAAAGATGTGACGTTCCGGCTCGCGCCGGTCACGCACGACACGGCCCACGCGATGATCCGCGAACTGCGCGCCTTCGCAATGCTGGACGGCGCGCGCGGCAAGCCACGGGCCGATATCGAGGCGCTCGTCGAAACCCTCGTCGCGCTCTCCGCGATGGCGCTCGACCAGCAGACGAGCTTGCGGGAACTGGATATCAATCCGCTGTTCGTGCTGCCCGCTGGCAAGGGCGTGCGGGCCGGCGATGCATTGGCGCGCTTGCTGCCGTGCGTTACCGGCGCCGCCGGGACCGCTGACGCCGCCGATCCGGCTGGCGCCTTGCATGAAAACGAGCATGGCGCGCCGGCTGTCGTGGACGGATAGTGGAGCGGTGCCGGGCCGCTTTGAGACCGGGCGTCGCCACACGACATGCGGCAAAACGCACGGCGGCGCTCACCGCAGTTGGCATTCTTCGCGCGAGACCATCATGCACGGCTATTCACATTCAGGCACATCGGCAGTGGACGGCAGCACAGCCGTCGACGTCGAACGCACGTATCGCAAGATCTTTGTCCGGCTGATCCCGTTGCTGTTCCTCTGCTACGTGATCAGCTATATCGACCGCGTGAACATCAGCTTCGCCAAGCTGCAGTTCATGCACGATCTCGGCTTCTCCGAGTCGACCTATGGCCTCGGCGCGGGGCTCTTTTTCATCGGCTACGTGCTGTTCGAAGTGCCGAGCAATCTGTGGATGCAGCGTATCGGCGCACGCCGCACGCTCCTGCGCATCATGTTCGCGTGGGGCCTGGTGTCGAGCCTGATGATGTTCGTGCGCACGCCGACGCAGTTCTACGCGATGCGCTTCCTGCTCGGCGTGACCGAAGCCGGTTTCTTCCCCGGCATCATCTTCTATCTGAGCTGCTGGTTTCCGGGGGCGCGGCGCGCACGCGTAACCGCGTTCCTGATGATGGCCACCGCGGTGGCCGGCATTGTCGGCGGTCCGCTGTCGGGGTTCATCATGACGCGGCTGGCGGGCGTGGGCGGCTTGCCGGGCTGGCAGTGGCTGTTTCTTCTCGAAGGTGTGCCCGCTGTGACGCTCGGCATCGTCGCTTTCGTCACACTGGGCGACAAGCCGGAAGATGTCAGCTGGCTGAACGAACAGGAAAAAGCACTGGTAGCGCGTGAACTCGCCGCCGACGAAAAAGCGAAACAGACCGGTCATCTCGACGGACTGCGCGGCGCGCTCGCCAATCCGCGCGTCTATCTCGCGGCGCTCGTCTACTTCGCGGTGATGATGCCGTTCAACGCGATCGGTTTCTGGGCGCCGACCATCATCCGCGACATGGGCGTTGCCAGCGTGCTGGACGTGGGCCTGCTGTCGGCGCTGGTGTTTATCGCGGCCGCGCTGGGCACCTACATTGTCGGCGCCAGCTCCGACCGCACCATGGAGCGCCGCTGGCACGTCGCCGCCAGCGCCTGTGTCACCGCGCTGGCGTTCGCCCTGCTGCCGGCCGCCGGCCACAACGTCACGCTCGGCGTCGGCTTGCTTGCGCTGGCTGCCGCCGCGTCGTATGGGTCGTTCGTCGTGTTCTGGACGATTCCGCAGACTTTCCTGCCGCGCTCGTCGGCGGCAGGCGGGATTGCCATGATCACGAGTCTTGGCGGCACCGGCGGGTTCGTGAGCCCGGCGTTCGTCGGCTGGGTCAAGACGCAGACCGGCAGCGCCCAATATGGGCTGATCGGGCTGGCGGTCGTGCTGCTGGCAGGGGTCGTCTTGATGCTGGTCGTGTTTCCGGCGCCGGGACGACGGCTCGCCCCCGGCGGCAAGGCGCCCGCGCATTGACTCGAATCGTCCGAGCGCAAATTCCCGTAGGTATATTGATCTGCAGCCTGCAACGCTGGCAACCTAACGCTTCACCAGGCAGCGGAGACGACGGCGATGACCACTTCCAGCGCACCGCACGACGACCACCTCGCGCATTTCGAAGCGCATGGCGCGCCGCCGCTGCCGGTTTCGGACGACGAAGGCGATGTCGAGCATGAAGGCGCGCGCATCTGGTACGCGTCGTACGGCGACGGCGCGCCGGTGATTCTGCTGCATGGGGGTCTCGGCCACAGCGGCAACTGGGGTGGCCAGGTTCCAGCGCTGCTCGACGCGGGGCATCGCGTCGTGGTGATCGACAGCCGCGGCCACGGGCGCAGCACGCGCGACACGCAGCCCTACCGATATGAATTGATGGCGTCCGACGTGCTCGCCGTCATGGACGCGTTGAAGATTGAACGTGCGGCGATGGTGGGCTGGAGCGACGGCGCCTGTATCGCGATGGTGCTGGGCATGACCGTCCCCCAGCGCGTCACGGGCGTGTTCTTTTTTGGCTGCAACATGGACCCCAGCGGCACAAAGCCGTTTGTGCCGACGCCGATGATCGAGCGCTGCTTCAGCCGCCATGCGAAAGACTACGCCTTGCTCTCGGCCACGCCTGAAGACTTCGAGGCGTTTGTCGCCGCGGTCAGCGCGATGATGAAAACCGAACCCAACTACCACGCCGGCGATCTGGCGCGGATCCGCGTGCCGGTCGCGATCGTGCAAAGCGAGCACGACGAATTCATCAAGCCGGAGCACGCCGACTACCTCGCCCGCAACATCCCCGGCGCGGAGTTGATTCTGCTGCCCGGCGTCAGCCATTTCGCCCCGCTGCAACGGCCCGCGCAATTCAACCACGTGCTGCTCAATTTCCTTCGCCGGCTCGCCGGTTGAACGGTACTGCGACGCTTCGTGCGCGGCCTTTCCGTTCCTTCGTTCGCGCGGAAGCCGTCACAGACCCCAAAATTTCACGATGTGAAATGATCCCTTGCTTCGTAAAAAATCGTGGTGCGTGGCACAAATTTGCCATTTCGCAATGTCGCCCCACGTTGCACATCGCAAAATGAAGCTCGCAAGTATTTATTTTTAAAAGATATTTTTTGATCGAACGAAGCATCTAACAACCACTTGCGCCGCAACCTGCTGACGTAGACTCTTTCCCAAGAGCCGACGCTTCGGAAGTCGAGTGAAGTTGGATGGGATGGAAACGCAGTCTGACGGTCCCCCAGCCTGACCCACGAAGCCGCCACGGCACCACGGTTTTTACATGGCAATTGGGAGACTAAAAATGAAAGGCTTTCGCTTTGGTTCGAACCAGGGAGCGTTCTACATTTTGCCGGGACAGGGCGGCTGGGAAGCCACTTACGGCAACGAGACGCTCGGACAGTTTTCCTGCCCGCAAGATGCGGCTGACGACCTCGCACGTGGCCTGATCTGCCCGCATCTGTCGGAAGGCGACGATACGTCGATGCTCGAAATTCCAGAGAAGCTCAGCGACTGGGAAATCGTTCACGTGTGATGGCCGGTTCACGTATGACCGTTGCCCACGTGGATGTAAAAACGACGATGGCGCTCGAGAGCGCCATCGTCATGTTGGCCGCTTACTTCGGTGCGGCTTGCTTCTTCCGTGCTTTTGCTGCCTTCAGTACGTTCGGTACCTTCGGTACTTTACGCAACCGAGTCAACGATCTGGTTCAGCGTGGCGCTCGGGCGCATGGCCTTGCTCGTCAGTTCGACATTCGGACGATAGTAGCCGCCGATATCCACCGGCTTGCCCTGCGCTGCGCCCAGCTCCGCAACGATCTTCGCTTCGTTCTCGGCCATGGCCTTCGCCACGCCGGCGAACTGCGCCTGCAACGCCGCGTCTTCAGTTTGCGCGGACAGTGCTTCGGCCCAGTACATCGCGAGGTAGAAGTGGCTGCCGCGGTTGTCGATACCGCCAACCTTGCGCGCCGGCGACTTGTCGTTGTCGAGGAACTTGCCGGTTGCCTGATCCAGCGTCTTGGCCAGCACTTGCGCCTTCGGGTTGTGATACGCGCTGCTCAAATGTTCGAGCGACGCGGCCAGCGCCAGGAATTCACCCAGCGAGTCCCAACGCAGGAAGCCTTCTTCCACCAGTTGCTGGACGTGCTTCGGCGCCGAACCGCCCGCGCCGGTTTCGAACATGCCGCCACCTGCCATCAGCGGGACGATGGAGAGCATCTTCGCGCTGGTGCCCAGTTCCATGATCGGGAACAGGTCGGTCAGGTAGTCGCGCAGCACGTTGCCGGTGACCGAGATCGTGTCCTTGCCGGCGCGGATGCGCTCGATCGAGAACTTCGTCGCTTCGACCGGCGTC
>DASVNP010000050.1:0-8742 GCA_036383775.1 Paraburkholderia sp.
GATCGAGAAACTCGCGAAGGCTCACTACGTCTGCATGAACATCGAATGCGACCAGACCACGCTCGACGAGCTGGAACACGCATTCAAGTTCAACGACGCTGTTCTGCGTCACCTGATCGTCAAGATGAAGAAGGCCGAAACGGCCCCGTCGCCGATGATGAAGGAAGTGCAGCGCGAAGAAGCCAAGAAGTCGGCTGCTACGCAACCGTCCGAAGCGCAGGCTTAAGACACACTATTTAAGCTACCAGACTCAGCGTCGTTCTCGCCAAAGGGCACATGAACCGGCTGCAACTCACGGCCAGCGTCGTCGAACGCGAACCGGTGCGGTATACCCCCGCCGGCGTTCCGATTGCAGGCTGCACGTTGCAGCACCGCACGGAAGTCGTCGAAGCCGGAATTGCCCGGCAAGTCGAACTGACCATGCAGGCGGTTGCCGCAGGCGAGGCGAGCGGTAAGCTGGAAAGCTGTCAGATGGGCGTGGAAACGCTCTTCACAGGCTTCCTGGCAAAGAAACACCGCAACGCAAGAACTCTGGTATTTCACATCACAGCATTGCAGGACATTGGAAAGGACTGAACATGCCCCGCCCGACTGGTAAGAAATTCGACAAGCGTCGTCAGCAACAAAATCCGCTCTTCAAGCGCAAGAAGTTCTGCCGTTTCACGGCCGCTAACGTCGATCACATCGACTACAAGGACCTCGATACGCTGAAGGACTTCATCGGCGAAAACGGCAAGATCACGCCGGCGCGTCTCACGGGTACGAAGTCGCACTATCAACGCCAGCTGGACACGGCAATCAAGCGCGCGCGTTTCCTCGCGCTGATGCCGTACACCGACCAGCACAAGGCCTAACCCGACGACGCGATAAGGAGCATCTGAATGCAAATCATTCTTCTGGAAAAAGTCGTCAATCTGGGTAACCTGGGCGATATCGTGAAGGTCAAGGACGGTTACGCACGTAACTTCCTGATCCCGAACAAGCAGGCTCGCCGTGCAACGAAGGAAGCTTTGGCTGAATTCGAAGTCCGCCGCGCTGAACTCGAAAAAATCGCCGCTGAAAAGCTGGCGGCCGCTCAGGCTCAAGGCGAAAAGCTGGCGGGCTCGACGGTTCAGATCGGTCAGAAGGCCGGCGTCGACGGCCGTCTGTTCGGCTCGGTCACGAACGCTGACATCGCTGACGCACTGGTCAAGGCCGGCTTCACGGTTGAAAAGGCGCAAGTGCGTCTGCCGGAAGGCCCGCTGAAGATCGTCGGCGAGCACCCGGTTCAAGTTTCGCTGCACACCGACGTTTTGGTCGATGTGACGGTGGCTGTGATCGGCGAACACGTCTAAAGCATCAGGTAGTATTGGCCAGGATGTTGCTGGCAAAGAGCAGGGGCCGGGTAACCGGCCCCTGCTTTTTTGTGCCCGTTTTTTAGTTTTGCCGCTCGCCGCAATCGCCCGATTTACCCGATAATCCCTCTCCATGAACGCACCGTCCAAAGATCCCCAGCTCGAGTCGCTGAAAGTCCCGCCGCATTCGATCGAAGCCGAGCAATCGGTGCTGGGCGGCCTGCTGCTCGACAATGCCGCATGGGACCGCATCGCGGATTTTCTGTCGCAAAGCGATTTTTACCGCTACGACCACCGCATCATCTTCGAGCACATCGGCAAGCTGATCGCGGCGACGCGGCCAGCCGACGTGATCACCGTGTACGAGGCGCTCGGCACCTCCGGCAAGGCGGAAGAGGTCGGCGGGCTGGCGTACCTGAATGCGCTCGCGCAGAACACGCCGAGCGCGGCCAACATTCGCCGCTACGCGGAAATCGTGCGCGACCGCGCGGTGCTGCGCCGGCTGGTGTCGGTAGCCGACGAAATTTCCGCCGACGCCTTCAATCCGCAAGGCAAGGAAGTGCGCCAGTTGCTGGACGAGGCCGAGTCGAAGGTGTTTTCGATTGCCGAAGACGGCGCGCGCGGCACGCAAGGCTTCCTGGAAATCGGGCCGCTGCTTACCGAAGTGGTGGAGCGGATCGACACGCTTTACCACACTGCCAATCCGAGTGACGTGACCGGCACGCCAACCGGCTTCGTCGATCTGGATCGCATGACATCCGGCATGCATGGCGGCGAACTGATTATCGTGGCGGGCCGTCCGTCGATGGGTAAAACGGCGTTTTCAATGAACGTCGGCGAATACGTGGCGGTGGAGTACGGTTTGCCGGTCGCGGTGTTCTCCATGGAAATGCCAGGCTCGCAACTCACCATGCGTATGCTCGGCTCGGTGGGCCGGCTCGATCAGCACCGCATGCGAACCGGCCGTCTGACCGATGAGGATTGGCCGAAGCTCACGCACGCCGTGCAGAAAATGAGCGAGGCGCAGATTTTCATCGACGAAACCGGTGGTCTGAACCCGATGGAACTGCGCTCGCGGGCGCGCCGCTTGTCGCGCCAGTGCGGCAAACTCGGGCTCATCATCATCGACTACCTGCAGCTCATGAGCGGGTCGTCGTCAGGTGAAAACCGCGCGACCGAAATCTCGGAAATCTCGCGTTCGCTGAAGAGTCTCGCCAAGGAGCTCGACGTGCCGGTGATCGCGTTGTCGCAGCTGAACCGGGGTCTCGAACAGCGTCCCAACAAGCGGCCGATCATGTCGGACCTGCGCGAGTCGGGCGCTATCGAGCAGGACGCCGACGTGATCCTGTTCATCTACCGCGACGAAGTCTATAACCCGGACAGCCCGGACAAGGGTACGGCCGAAATCATTATCGGCAAGCAGCGTAACGGTCCGATTGGGCCCGTTCGGCTCACGTTCCATGGTCAATTCACGAAGTTCGATAACTTTGCCGGCGCGCAGAATTTCTATAGCGACTGATGAGGCAAGTGCGGAAACGAGCGAAGGAAGAAGCGCAGGAACAAGTGCGGAAATAAGTGAAGCGAAAACGGATGCGCCTGTTGTAATGGCGCTTCCGAAAGTGCGGCCAGGGTCTCGCAACGGTACAATGTGGCGGTTTTATGTCAGCCATAAATGTGACCAATTTTCGGGATCTCAATGTTCGGTCGATTCATGCCCACCGAGGGCAAGTTCTTTGAAATTTTCAATGCGCACGCAACGTGCATCGTCTCGGCAAGCCGCGAACTCGAGCTGCTGATCGACAACCTGCAGGACGCGGAAGCCCACAAGCAGAACGTGCAGAAGGCCGAGAAGGCCGCGGACAAGCTCACGCACGAAGCCATCGATCTGCTGCACAAAACCTTCATCACGCCGCTCGACCGCGACGAAATCCACAAGCTCATCACCACGATGGACGACATCCTCGACCTGATGGATGACGTCGCCACCGCTATCTCGCTGTACGACGTGCAGGCGGTGACCTCGGAAGCGAGCCAGCTGGCGCACATCTGCACGGCGACCTCCGAGCGCGTGCAATTCGCCGTCAGCCTGCTGTCGGACATGAAGCAGGCGAGTCAGATCCTGAAGGCTTGTGAAGACATCGACCGGCTGGAATCGGAGGCCGACCGCGTGCTGCGCGCGGCCATGTCGAAACTGTTCCGCGAAGAAGACAACGTCAAGACCCTGATCAAGCTGAAAGCAATTTACGAATTGCTCGAGACGATCACGGACAAGTGTGAGGATGTGGCGAACATCATCGAAGGCATCGTGCTGGAAAACGCATAATGCAATCGATACAACTCGCCATCTGGGTCGTTGCCGGCCTGGTCGCTGTCGCGCTGATTTTCGACTTCATGAACGGTTTTCACGACGCGGCGAACTCGATCGCCACAGTCGTCTCGACCGGCGTGCTGAAGCCGCAGCAGGCGGTCGCCTTCGCAGCCGCGTTCAACGTCATCGCGTATTTTGTGTTCCACCTGAAAGTGGCCGCGACGGTCGGCAAAGGCACGATCGATCCCAGCATCGTCGACCATTACGTGATTTTCGGCGCGCTCGTCGGCGCGATTGGCTGGAACATCATCACCTGGCATTACGGCATTCCGTCGAGCTCCTCGCATGCTCTGATCGGCGGGCTGGTGGGCGCGGCACTCGCCAAGTCGGGCTGGAGTTCGCTCAATTTCGACGGTTTGATGAAGACGGTGACCTTCATCATCGTCTCGCCGCTGCTCGGCTTCGTGCTCGGCTCGTTCTTCATGCTGCTGGTGTCGTGGGTCTATTTCCGCACGCCGCCGAGCAAGGTCGACCGGCGTTTCCGCCGCCTGCAACTGCTGTCCGCGGGACTGTATAGCCTCGGCCACGGCGGTAACGACGCGCAGAAAACCATCGGCATTATCTGGATGCTGCTGATCGCGACCGGCTATGCGTCGTCGGTCGCGGACGCGCCGCCGCTGTGGGTGATCGGCGGCTGCTATCTGTCGATGGGGATCGGCACGCTGTTCGGCGGCTGGCGGATCGTCCGCACGATGGGCCAGAAGATCACCAAGCTCAAGCCGGTCGGCGGCTTTTGCGCGGAGTCGGGTGGCGCGATCACGCTGTTTACCGCTTCGTGGCTCGGCATTCCGGTGTCGACCACGCATACGATCACCGGCGCCATCGTCGGGGTCGGCGCAACGCAGAAGCTGAGCGCGGTGCGTTGGGGCGTGGCCGGCAACATCGTCTGGGCGTGGATTCTGACGATTCCGGCCTCCGCGGCGCTGGCCGCGGCTGCCTGGTGGCTCGGCCACCGCTTCCTGTAAGCCAACTGCGAGAATGGTGCGGCAGAATCTGCCGCGCGATCAATGAGGTGCGCCGGCTAGATCAGCGGCGCGCTGCCTCCATCCATCGGGACAATGGCGCCCGTCACATAGCTCGCGCGGCGGCTCGCCAGAAAGAGCGCCACGTCGGCGATTTCCTCCGGATTGGCATAGCGGCCGAGCGGCACCTTGGCTTGCCCGCGCGCCAGAGCGTCCGCACTGCCGATGCCTTGCTGCGTGGCTTCCATCTTGACCTGTTCCTCGACGCGCTCGGTCAGCGTAGCGCCGGGGTTGATCGCGTTGATGCGGATGCCGTAGCGCGCGTAGTAGTGGGCGAGGCCGACCGTAGCGAGCATCAGCGCGGCATTCGCGGCGCCGCCGGCGATATGGATGTCGCTCGCCAGTTTGCCGCCCATGCCGATGATGTTGACTATCGTGCCGGGCTCGCCGCCCTGGCCGGCGCCGTGCCCCGCTTTCGCGCGCTCGGCCATGCGGCGCAGCACTTCCTGCTGGGGATAAATGTAGGGGAAGTACTTCGCTTCCATGGTGGCGCGGAAGGCGTCGGCGTCGAGCGTTTCCGGGTCGTAGCGGCGCGCCGCGCCGGCGCTGTTGATCAGCACGTCGATCGGGCCGACCGCGGTGCTGACTTCTTCGACGACATCGGCGGCGCTGTGCGGCTCATGCAGATCGGCGCGGGTTCGATGCACGTGCAGGCCTTCCTGCTTCAACTGCTCGTAAGCGCGCGCAAGGTTGGCGGGATCGCGCGAGACGATCGCGACTTTCGCGCCCTCGAGCGCGAACGCGCGGGCGCACGCAAAGCCAATTCCCTTGCTGCCGCCCGTGATCAATACGACTCTGTCTTTCAGCCCTAAATCCATCGTCACCACCCGCTGTCAGAAGAATATCGATGACGATAGCAGATCGGCGGCGTCAGAAGTTGCCGTTGGCGAAGCGGGCGATGGGGTCGTCGTTGGTCTGGGTGGGGGCGAGCACGCCGCGCGAGGCAGTCGAGGCGCGCATGATCTGCACGTTGCCGGTCTCGTCGGCTTGCTGTGCCTGGCGGGCCTGACGCGCGGCGACTGAAGCGGGCGGCGGCGGCTCGAAGGCATCGGCGGCGGCATCGATAGCGTCGGGCGTGCGGGTGGTTGCCGTTTGCGCGGCGGCGCCTGGAGCCGTTGACTGTCGCTGGGCCGGCGAGCCGGCGCCTGCGTCATAGGTGCTTGCCTGAGCGGACGACAGCGCCGCCGGCGACACAGCGCCTGCCGCGCGAGCCTGCATCTGCGCAGCGCTCATGCCAGGCGGCGGCGGTTCGAACGGATCAGCGGCTTGTGGTGCCGCTGCGCCCGCACCGGCATACGCCGGCGCAGCTTGCGCCACTGGCGAGGTGCGCTCAGGCTGCGGCGCCGCCGCCTGATAGCTCGGGGTATCGAACGGTGCTGGGCTCGCGGCCGGTCCCGCGACGCGGCGAATGCCGTCGAAACGCTTGGCCCAATACGGATTGGTCAAATAATCGAGGCGTACCGTGCCGCCCGTCGACGGCGCGTTAACAAAGCGCAGCTTGCCGACATATATGCCAACGTGCGAATGCGGGCGCCCGGTGGTGTTGAAAAAAATCAGATCGCCCGGCGCGATTTCGTCTGGCTCGATCGACTCGCCGCGCCCGCTCATGTCCGCGGTAGTGCGCGGCAGATTCACCGACGCGGCCCGCGACACGACATAACGAACCAGGCCGCTGCAATCAAAGCCGCTGTCGGGCGTATTGCCACCCCAACGGTATGGAATGCCGACGAGGCTCATCGCCTGAATCGAGATTTCCTCCCGACCGATGCTATGGTCGACGAAATTCGGAAAACCCGGCGGCGGCGCATGATACGCGCCGTTGGTCACGACAACGGAACTGCCCGATCCGCGCGACGACGTATTCTGCGGCGCACCGGCACAAGCGGCGAGCAGCAGCACGGTCAGCAGCGAAACGGCGAGTCGGCGCATGAAGGCGGGGAGAGCGGTAAACGCTCGTTTAACGACGGGCAATGTCGGGATGGTAGCCCTTGGTTCGTCGCTCCGGCAAGATTTCTTGACAAATTACTTGAAGTTCGCGCGCTAAGTGTTGCCCGTCAAAGACGCATCGTAAAGAAAAAAGCCGCGTCCGGATTGCTCCGGACGCGGCTTCGTGTTGATGCTAACTATCTGAAACTTAAAGAATTTCGGATGCGTAGTCAGCGAGGCGCGAACGTTCGCCGCGCGCCAGCGTCACGTGTCCGCTGTGCGCCCAGCCCTTGAAGCGATCGACCACATACGTCAGCCCCGAACTGCCTTCGGTCAGGTACGGCGTGTCGATCTGCGCGATATTGCCCAGACAGATGATCTTCGTGCCCGGACCCGCGCGCGTGACCAGCGTCTTCATCTGTTTCGGCGTCAGGTTTTGCGCCTCGTCGATGATCAGATACTTGTCCACGAACGTGCGGCCACGCATGAAGTTCATGCTCTTGACCTTCAGGCGCGAGCGGATCAGCTCCTGCGTCGCGGCGCGGCCCCATTCGCCGGCTGCGTCGTCGGTCTTCTGCAGGACTTCGAGGTTGTCGTCGAATGCACCCATCCACGGCTGCATTTTTTCTTCCTCGGTACCCGGCAGGAAGCCGATGTCCTCGCCGACCGGCACCGTCGCACGCGTGACGATGATCTCGTTGTAGCGCTTGTCGTCGAGCACCTGCGCGAGACCGGCGGCGAGCGCGACCAGCGTCTTGCCGGTACCGGCCTGACCCAGCAGCGTGACGAAGTCGATTTCCGGATTCATCAGCAGGTTCAGCGCGAAGTTCTGCTCGCGATTGCGCGCCGTGATGCCCCACACGTTGTTCTTGTGGTGGCCGTAGTCGCGCAAGGTTTGCAGCAGCGCCGTCTTGCCGTTCAGCTCGCGCACCAGCGCATGAAACGCCGGCTCGCCGTTTTGCGGCTCCAGATAGACGAACTCGTTCACCAGCATCGACGCGCACAACGGACCTGTAACACGGTAGTACGTGGTACCGGTCTTGGTGTCCTGCCAGCTTTCCATGCCCTTCGCGTGCTTGGTCCAGAAATCCTGGGGCAGCGCGCGGATGCCGGAATACAGCAGATCGCTGTCTTCGAGCACCTGGTCGTTGAAATAGTCTTCAGCGGGCAGGCCGAGCGCGTGCGCCTTGATGCGCATGTTGATGTCTTTCGACACCAGCACGACCTGGCGATCCATGCGGTCGCGCTGCAACGCGCGCACCACGCCGAGGATCTGGTTGTCGGCCTTGCCTTCCGGCAGACCTTCCACGGGCTCGATGGCGTTGAGCTTGGTCTGGAAGTACAGGCGGCCGGACGCTTCACGGCTGCCCAGACGCGCCAGCGAAATGCCGTCGGAGATGTTGCCCGCGTTCGCCACCAGCGCGTCCAGCGTGCGGCTCACCTGGCGAGCGTTGCGCGCGACTTCCGACATGCCTTTCTTGTGGTTGTCGAGTTCTTCCAGCGTCATCATCGGCAGATAGACGTCGTGTTCCTCGAAACGGAACAGGCAGCTCGGATCGTGCATCAGCACATTCGTGTCGAGCACGAAGAGCTTCTGGGCTTCGACCGGGGCGGCTGTCTCACCGCGTTTCTTGCTGGTGCCGCGCTTGGCTTGCGCGACGGCCGCGGGCGTGCCGGCGTCGGCCTGCTTGGCGCTCGGCGTGCGGGCTACGGCCGGTTGCGGCGCTACAGCCGGGCTGTCCGGTTCGGCTTGCGGACGGGTGGTGGGAACCGGTTGCAGCAAGGCTGCGGTCTGCTTGGTTTTGCGGCGCGGTGCGGGAGCGGCTTGCTCTACCGAGGCGGCTGCGGGCGCCGACGATGCCGGCACGGGCCGCAACGTGGTCGCGGCATTGGCGGCGCGCGCCATCGGCGTGGCGACGTTCGCGCGTCCGTAGTCAGCGGGCTCGGCGGACTCCGCGTCGCCGGCCTGTTTCTTCGCGGCGGAGCGCCCCGGGCTGGCGGCTTTGGCCTTGTATTCGTCAGGCGGCAGGAGATTGCCGAGCTTGCTGGGGGGGGTAGGCAAAGGCATGGTTTCCCTCGAATTAATCGGGTC
>DASVNP010000051.1:0-4817 GCA_036383775.1 Paraburkholderia sp.
CGGCTTCGAAATTCCGGGCGCGCCGGGCAAGTATTTCTACGTGTGGCTGGATGCGCCGATCGGCTATTACGCAAGCTTCAAGAACCTCGCTGAAAAACGCGGCCTCGACTTCGACGCGTGGATTCGCAAGGGCTCGACCGCCGAGCAGTACCACTTCATCGGCAAAGACATTCTGTATTTCCACACGCTGTTCTGGCCGGCCATGCTCGAATTTTCGGGCCACCGCACGCCGACCAACGTGTTCGCGCACGGCTTCCTGACGGTGGATGGCGCGAAGATGTCGAAGTCGCGCGGCACCTTCATCACCGCGCAAAGCGTGATCGACACGGGCCTGAATCCGGAGTGGCTGCGCTATTACTTCGCGGCCAAGCTGAACAGCACGATGGAAGACCTCGACCTGAACCTCGACGACTTCCAGGCGCGCGTGAACAGCGATCTGGTCGGCAAGTATGTGAACATCGCGAGCCGTGCCGCCGGTTTCCTGATCAAGCGTTTCGACGGCCGCGTGCAGGACAGCGCGATGCAGCACCCGCTGCTCGCCTCGCTGCGCGCCGCCGTGCCGCAAATCGCCGCGAACTACGAAGCACGCGAGTACAACCGCGCGCTGCGTCAGACCATGGAACTGGCTGACGCGGTCAATGCATACGTCGACTCCGCCAAGCCATGGGATCAGGCGAAAGATCCGGTCAACTCGGTCGCGCTGCACGAAACGTGCAGCGTGAGCATCGAGGCATTCCGTCTGCTGTCGCTAGCGCTCAAGCCGGTGCTGCCGAAGCTGGCGGAAGCGGTCGAAGCTTTCCTCGGCATCGAGCCGCTGGTGTGGGCCGACGCGAGCGTGCCGCTCTCCTCCACGCGCCCGATCAATGCGTACAAGCATCTGATGACGCGCGTCGATCCGAAGCAGATCGAGGCACTCATCGCAGCGAATCGCGATTCGCTGCAAGCCACGCCGGAAGCCGCGGCGCCGGCGGATGCTAAGGCCAAGTCGAAGGCAGCGACAGCAGCCGCCGCCGACAAGGATGAAACGCCAGGCATCATCTCGATCGACGACTTCGCCAAGGTCGATCTGCGCATCGCGAAGATCGTCGACTGCAAGGCGGTGGAAGGCTCGGACAAGCTGCTGCAACTCACGCTCGACATCGGCGAAGAGAAGACGCGCAACGTGTTCTCGGGCATCAAGTCGGCCTATCAGCCGGAGCAACTGGTCGGCAAGCTGACGGTCATGGTCGCGAACCTCGCGCCGCGCAAGATGAAGTTCGGCCTGTCCGAAGGGATGGTGCTGGCGGCCTCGGCTACCGACGAGAAAGCGGAACCGGGTCTCTACGTGCTCGAGCCGGATAGCGGTGCGAAGCCAGGCATGCGCGTGAAGTAAAGCGCGCGGCGTCGAACGCTGCAGGCATCAACAAAAACGGCACGCTTTAAAAGGCGTGCCGTTTTTTTTGAGCCGTGGCCTTGCTCAGACCACGGCCATCGCCATCACCATCGCCTCCATCAACTCACCACCGGATCTGATCGAAGCGCCGCGTGTACAGCAATTCCAAGCCGTCGAACGTGCCGCCATATGCCGCGACCGACCAATAGCGCGTGAGGTTCACCGTTGCCTTGATCGCATTGCTCGCCGACTGCAGACCCTGCTCGTAGCCCACCACGAGCCACTCGTTGATCGCCTTCGACACCATCACCACTTGCGGATCGGTCAGCCCGACTTCGCTTCGCCCGATCGAAAACTCGTCGAGCCCGAAGGTCTGCGCGATCCGCTTGCCGCTCGCGCTGCCGAGCAAGGCGAGAGCGGTTGTCATGGTGCTTTGCTGACCGAGGTTGTTGCCCTGATCCGTGCCGTGTCCGAACAGCAGCCACGAAAGCTTTTCGTTGTCCGCCACGTTCGGCTCGGACACCAGCTTCGCGACCGGGAACTGGACAGTGCCTGTGACCTGCACACCCGCCTCGACCTGCTGATTGCGGCGCATGGCCAGGATGTTGATCCCCGGATTAGCCACCGGACCGTTGAACGTGAAGAAGCCATTCTCGATGTTGAGCTTGCGGCCGAACGCGGTATAGGTCGAGCCCTGCGTCACGCGGACATTGCCGACCGCCCGCAACGGCAGATTCGGCGCGCTCATCGCTGTGATCGTGCCGCTCAGGCCGAGGTCCGCGCCCATGCCGCGGAAACGGAAGCTGTTGCCGAGACTGATGTCGATATTGGCGCGCGGCGCAAACGGGCCGATCGGCTTGTTGGTGCCTGCCACCTGCGGCGGTGGCCGCTCGCCTGCCACCGTACCGTCGGGGCGCACCACCACCACGTCGTCGCCAAGCTTCGGCGCGGATTGCTCCGGCATATCGAACAGCGCGTGATCGACCACGAATTTGCCGTTGATCGCCATGCCGCCCTCTGCCCCGGCGTTCGCCACGCTCGCGCTGCCCGACAGCGACAGATTGCGGTCCGGCGCCGCAAACAATTCCAGCTTGTCCGCGACGATGCTCGCGGTCAGATCCGGTTGCGCGCCATCCAGACGCACGTGGCCGGTCGCGCGCAGTGTGCCGCTCGCACCGTGAAACTCCACCTGCTGGAAGTCCACCAGATTTTGCGAGAGCGCGATGCGCACCACGCCGTCCTTCAACTGCACGCCCTGATCGACCATCGTCGCTGACAAGCCATCGCCGATCAGCGACCCCGTCAGGTTCGGCTTGGCGACCGTGCCGCCGAGCGCAAGTTTCAGCGCGAGGTGGCCGTCGAGCAGATAGCTCGGGCCGAACAGGCCGCCGGTCGTGTTCAGCGAAGGCACGTTCGCATTCACATTCCCGCTGACCGCGCCCTCCTCGTTGACGGTCAGGAAGCCGTCGCGCATCACGAGTGTCGTGTGCGCGTCGGCGTCGACCACGCCGATCCGGGTAGCCTGCGCGTGCACGGTTGCATTCAGCCGGTTGCCGCCGCTGAATTCGGCGCGCGCGTTCATATCCGTGATGCCCAGCGAGGCCAGACCACGGCCGATCTCGACCGTGACGTCGCCGCTGCGACGCTTCAACTGGACGTGGCCGCTCGCGGTGCTGCCGAGCGCAAAGTCCCAATCGCCGTCGAACACGAGATCGGTTTTGACGGCCGGCGGCTCGCCCGTGATTTGCCGCCGCAGATCCTGCAGGCGCGCGAGCGAAATATCGGTCAAGGTGCCCGCGGACTGGATCTTGCCGTGGTCGAACGCGAACGATTTCAGGCTCAGCACCGCGCCTTCCAGCGTGAGACGCGTTGCGCCGAGCGTCAGACGATTCGGCCCGGCACTCACGGCGAGCGGCGACTCGAGATTCAGCGCCGGCGTACCGCGATTCTGCAGGCGGGTCACGGTGCCGTCCCAGCGCGTGCCGTCACGTGCTTCGGTCAGTTTGCCGTTGGCGGCAAGCGTCAGATCGAGCGGACGCTCCTGCAATTTGCCGGTGGCCGCCGCCTCCAGCGTATGGTTGGCGCGCGTGCCGGACAGGCGCGCCGTGAGCGTGGTGAGATCGACGCCGCCTGCGCTGAGATTGCGCGCATCGGTCGTGAAAACGAGTGCGCCGTTTGCACCGTCGCGCAATTCGGCGTGACCTTCCGCATGACCGATGCGGTTGCTGCTGAACACCACACTGTCTGCCTTGTAGTTCAGCACCACGTTCGGATGCGCGAACGAGCCGGTAACGTCGCCATCCGCGGCAATGAGACCCGCGAGGCCGAAACCGAGGCGCTCCAGTTCCGGCGCATCGACGCGGAAACGCAGACGGTCGCCGCGCGCACCGAAGCTGCCCTGCAAGTCCACCTGATTGCCCGCCACCGAGAGATTCGCGCGGCTCGGCAGAATCCGCGAGCCGGACAACTGGACCACGCCGCCGCCCGTCAACGGCAGGCCGTCGTAGACGCTCGGGCCGAGTTTGAATTCGGCCTTGGTGGTGAAGACCGGGCCGAGCATACCGGCTGCCGTGAGCGTGCCGTTCACGCGTGCCTCGATCTTGTGGGCAGCCGGCGCGGCGTGCCTCCCCGGTGGCGTCTTACGTTGAACCACTTCGGTTCGCACGGCGGCTTTGGCGGTGTTCTTTACCACAGCGGCAGCCTTGTCGCCAGGGGCCGCGCTTTTTGCACCGGCGGTGCTGCCCGCTTCTGCCGCGTCTTGTGCGTTTTTCGCGCCTTGTGCGCCTTTTGTGTTTTTGGCAAGGCTTGCCGCAGGCGCCGGGCCCGTTACCGGCGTGCGGGACGGCATCTGCGAAGTCAGCGTCAACGGATCGAAATCCGTCAGTTGCGCCTTCAGGTTGTAGGTGGAATTCGCATCGTGCTTAAGCGCACCGGACAGATCGATGCGGCCTTTGCCCGACGTGATACGCACGTCGTTGAAGCTCATGCGCGCGGGATCGAAGGTCACCTTGCCTTGCGCGCGCAGACCCGCTTTCGGATCGGCGAGATCGAGTGTCAGGCTTTGCACATCGTCGTTCAGACGGATGCCGATCGGGCCGGAAAGCTGGGTAGGCCGCACGGTCGCTTCGAGCGCGTTCAGGTCGAGTCCGGCGACTTGTAGATCGAACTGGCCGCGTTTGCCGGTCAGCGCACCACCGCCCGTAAGCGTGGCGCTCTTCACGAGCCGCACCATCAAGTTCGAAATACGCTGCGCCTGCGCGTCGAGGCGTACGTCGGCGTTGGCATCGATCACAGGAAGCAGGTTCTGGTCGATCGCACCGGGTTTGGCGTTGACGATCGAGATATGGCCGGCGACGGCGAACCCCGCTGCGGCTTTTGCTGCTGCATCGGTGTTGACGCCGCCTTTGCCATTTTTGACAACGTGCTGCGGCTCGGCAATACCGGT
>DASVNP010000052.1:0-2608 GCA_036383775.1 Paraburkholderia sp.
GCATATTGCAGCGGTTCGCCTTGCGCCCTATGTGTCGTGGCGCACGGATGCGTCCCGCACAAGGGTTGATCGTTCGCAAGGCGGCCGCGCGAGTTGCATCCGCACAATTCAGACTATTCGCCCGCGGCAAATCAGTGCTAGAACTAGCAGACGGGCCCGCGAAGACGAAAGCCGCCTGGCAGCACGAATCAATAACGCAGAGCGAGATAACAAGACCACCCGGGGCATACCAATCAGCAACTATCTTGCAAGGGACCGGAGTAAGCGCTGTGAGGCTGGAATAAGTGCCAGGCATGGGCTCAGAGTTCGCGCCATGGGGCAGGAGTAAGCGCTGAAGCGCTACCTCCTGCGGACATGCGAATTCTGTCGGCAGCCAAAGCGCTAACGCCCGCCCACACGCCAACCCGGTCAACAAAGGAGACAGACATGGAAACTCCGGCACGGCTGAACGATCTGCAACGCACCACCCTCGCCATCGTCCTCGCGGGCGGACGGGGCACGCGGCTCGGGCCGCTCACGAACAAGCGCGTCAAACCGGCGGTGCACTTCGGCGGCAAATACCGGATCATCGACTTCGCGCTCTCCAACTGTCTGAACTCCGGCATCCGCCGCATTGCGGTGGTCACGCAATACAAGGCGCACTCGCTACTGCGCCACCTGCAGCGAGGCTGGGGCTTCCTGCGCGGCGAGTTCGGCGAATTCATCGACCTCTGGCCGGCGCAGCAGCGGGTGGAAGGCGCCCACTGGTACCGCGGCACCGCGGACGCCGTGTTCCAGAATCTCGACATCATCCGCTCGATCCGGCCGAAATACGTGGTGGTGCTGGCGGGCGACCACATCTACAAGATGGATTACACGCGCATGATCGCGGATCACGCGGAAAGCGGCGCAGATTGCACGGTCGGCTGCATCGAGGTGCCGCGCATGGACGCTGTGGCCTTCGGCGTGATGGCTGTCGATGAAAACCGCCGCGTGACCGGCTTCGTCGAAAAACCCGCCGACCCGCCCGCCATGCCGGGCCGCCCGGACTCGGCGCTCGCCAGCATGGGCATCTACGTGTTCAGCGCCGATTACCTGTATTCGCTGCTCGAAGAGAACATCTCGAGCGTCGACACGGATCACGACTTCGGCAAGGACATCCTGCCGCGCGTCGTCACACAAGGCACGGCGATCGCGCATCCGTTCAGCATGTCGTGTGTGTCGTCGGACCCGACGGTCGAGCCGTATTGGCGCGACGTCGGCACGATCGACGCCTACTGGGCCGCCAATCTCGATCTTGCCTCCACCATCCCGACGCTCGACCTGTATGACCGCAACTGGCCGATCTGGACGTATCAGGAGCAGTTGCCACCCGCCAAGTTCGTACGCGATATGAAAGGTCTGCAAGGCACCGGCAACAATCTGATCGTGTGCGGCGGCTGTGTGATTTCCGGCTCGCAGATTTCACGTTCGGTGTTGTCATCGAACGTCAAAGTGAGTTCGTTCTGTAATATCAATGAGGCAGTCTTATTGCCGCAGGTCACCGTCGGCGCGAGTTGCCGGCTGCAGAAAGTGGTGATTGACCGCGGCTGCACCATTCCGGACGGCACGGTGATCGGCGAAGATCCGGCGGCGGACGCCGAACGCTTCTATCGCACCGACGACGGCGTCGTGCTGGTCACGCCCGACGCACTGCGGCAGAGGGGAACGTAGTCGTCGCTGGGGCGGCAAAACGAACGGGCTGGCTACCGGCTGGCTAATAGCCAACAGCCAATAGCCGGCCGCCCGTCTTGCCGCCCGTGCAAACTGCCGCGGACCTGCCGCAAACCCGCATTAACAGGAACGAGACCGAGCCTATGACGATTCGCGCCCTGCACGTCGCAAGCGAGCTGTATCCCCTCCTCAAAACGGGCGGTCTCGCCGACGTCGCGGGCGCGTTGCCGCCCGCGCTGATCGAGCGCGGCGCCGACGTACGGGTGCTGCTGCCCGGCTTTCCGGCGGTGGTCGCCGGCTTGACGGACTTGCGGCCGGTGGCGCAGCTGGGCCGCCGCTTCGACTCGCCGGGCGTCACGCTCGAACAGGGCACACTGCCGTCGAACGGCCTGATCGTCTACGTAATCCGCGCGGGCTCGCTGTACGACCGGCCCGGCAACCCCTATCTGAACGACGAACACGTACCGTACGGCGACAACGCGCAACGCTTTGCCCTGCTCGGCTGGGTCGCAGCCCAACTGGCACAGCACCTCGACCCGGCGTGGGCACCGCAGATCGTCCATGCGCACGACTGGCATGCCGGACTCGCGCCCGCCTATCTGAAGGCGGCTGAACGGCAGCACGGCCGCTCGTTCGCGCGCAGCGTCTTTACGGTGCACAACCTCGCGTATCAGGGCGTGTTTCCGGCGCATCAGTTCGGCCAGCTGGCGCTGCCTGACGACTTCTTCAGCATGCGCGGCGTCGAATTCTATGGGCAGTTGTCGTTTCTCAAGGCCGGCCTTTACTACAGCGACCGCATCACCACCGTCAGCCCCACCTACGCCCGCGAAATCCAGACTCTCGCCCAAGGCGGCGGGCTCGACGGCTTGCTGCGCCATCGCTCGCACGATCTGAGCGGCATCCTGAACGGCGTCGA
>DASVNP010000053.1:0-1659 GCA_036383775.1 Paraburkholderia sp.
TCCAGCCACGATCCGGCGACGGTCCGTCAGCTTGAAGACGCCATTGCCGCGCTCAAGGTGATCGTGTCGAACGTCGCATCGAACGACGCGCTGAATGAACTTGCCGGGCATGTGCAGACATTGTCGGCCAAGGTCGATCAACTGGCACGCGCGGGCGGCAGCGGCGATATTCTCTCGGCGCTCGAACAGCGCATCGCGGTGCTGACCACCGCGCTCGAGCAGCGCGACCGTCCGCCGCTGGGCGATACCGTTTATTTCGATAACGCCGTGCGTACGATTTCCGACCGGCTCGACCATCTTCAGGTCGGCAACGACAGTTCCGCGTCCCTGAGCCATGTCGAGCAACGCGTCCATCATCTGCTCGAACGGCTGGAGATGTCGGAACCGCGCGGGGGCAATCTCGCGCGTGTCGAGGAAGGCCTCTCCGACATTCTGCGGCATCTCGAAAGCCAGCGCACCAGCAGCGCAGGCGCCGATCAGGGATCGCGCGCCGCCGCGCCGATGGACGGCGATCTGGTCGACACCATCAAGCGCGAACTCTCCGACATCCGCTTCAGCCAGTCGGAAACCAACCGGCACACGCAGGATTCACTCGAAGCCGTTCATAACACGCTCGGACACGTCGTCGACCGCCTGGGCCAGATCGAAGGCGACCTGCGCAACGCGCGCGCGGCTTCCGCGCCACGCGAGGTAGCGCGTGAGCCTGTGATGGCCGAGCCGCGCGCGCGAGAGACCTATGCGCCGGAACCGCCGCGTCCGTCGACGTCCTTCGCGCCGGTGCCCCGCCCCGAAATGCCGAATCCGGCTGCGGCGCAAGCTCCAATTGCACGTCCGCCCGTCGCGCATACAGCCGTCGCGCCGCCTGTCGTGAAGGCCCCCGCAATAGCACCGTCCTATGACACAAACGAAGCCGCGACGCCGGCCGCATCCGTGCGCCCGCCTCCGTCACCGCGCAGTCCGATCGACCCCAGCCTGCCGCCGGATCATCCGCTTGAGCCGGGCACCCGCATGCAATCGGCCCGAAGCGGTTCCAGCCCGTCCGAGCGCATCGCCGCGTCGGAAGTGGTGCTGAACGAGATTTCCGTCGGCAAGCAGGAGCCGGTCAGTTCGACCAATTTCATTCAGGCCGCGCGCCGTGCCGCTCAGGCGGCCGCTGCCGCGCCTCCTGCGCCATCAGGCCCGAAGCCGAACCGCGTGACCGCGCTCAACGACGCGGCACGCAACGCAGCCAAGGCCGCGGCTATTGGTGACTCTGGAATTTCATCGAAGATTCGCGCATTGCTGGTCGGCGCGAGCGTGGTGGTGATCGTGCTTGGCACGGTCAAGATGGGCATGAACCTGCTCAACGGCCACGACGACGCGAACTCATCGCTTCCCGCCGAATCCAGCATCACGCCGCCAGCGCCGCCGCCCGCGCCGGAAAACGGACCGCGCTCCGACGCAGGTTCTGCGACAATGCCCTCAATGACGTCGCCAACGCTGCTCACGCGCCAATCGATGAGCGCACCACAGATCATTTCTGTCCCTGCGATGCCTGCCATGCCTGCTGCGGCGCCGGCCGAACCTGCCGCACCGCCTGTGGCTGCTCCTGTTGCGCCCGACGTCACCGGCTCGATCGTGACACGGCCGGAAAGAATGCCCGTGACGGCTTCTCCGGCG
>DASVNP010000054.1:0-4659 GCA_036383775.1 Paraburkholderia sp.
GGGAGGGCGCGTATGGGTGTTTGTTTGGGAGCTGCGGCCGGGCCGCGCACTGCATGTAGGGAGTTCCCTACGTAAGATTCCGCATCGACCTAGCGAAATTTCCACAAGTCCTGACTGCGCAGCACCCGCCGCCGATCTAGCATCTACACACGGCGACGTTTGTTGCGTCTGTGCGCTGCGCGGTGCCTTCACAGCAGGGATGATGCGGTCGGTTTCGCGGGGGAGCTGAAATGGAGCACGACACGCACCGCCTGATACACGAGATAAATCTCGCCTATCTTCTCCTGACCCGACGCCTGCTAGCGGAAGATAAAGCTTCGGGCATGAGCAGTCTTGGTGTGTCGTCGGAGGTGGCCGATGTTCTGCTGGCACTCTCGCCTGAAGAGATCGAGAGGCTTGCCTCCACTTCGCAGATACTTTGCTCGTTCCGCTTTCTTGATCACACGGTGCTGTCCACGCTGACGCACAGTCAGGTTGAGATTGCTGCAATGGCGCGTTCGCCGGCGTGACAGCCGGCCGGGCAAGGCACTTAAGCTGAAACCATTTCGCCCCGGTCTTCGCGCTTCACCGCACAGCAAAACGCCGCATTGGTGGAAGAAAGTGCCGCAGCGACTCAGCGTGTTGAACATCAATCGCGCTTGTTACTTGAAGCCGTCTCGTTCGCTGAACCGGATGGCTCACCAGCTTAAGCCAGTGAGCGCCGATCGTTCTCCTGCCTGGGACCATGTGGGTACTGTCCCATCGGTGAGTTATCAATCACTCGTTCTGCATACGATGCACTTTACTGCTGAAGATCTTCGTCTTGTACTTGAGTTGGTCGAACTACTCGGCAGGCCTTCGCGCGAGAATCTTATCGATCGCCCAGACGTCATTCAGAAACTCGCGTCTCTATTCCACGCAGATTTCATCGGACACGCCGTTTGGAGTCGCCATAATGGCCAATTCGAACAGGCCACTCACTGGGGCCGCGATGCTCACATGGCTGTGGAATACGAACAGCATTTTCAGTTTCTTGATCCAATTTCCCCCTTGTTAATTGGACGCGAAGACGCGGTTCCAAGCGACAGTTTGATCGATCGTCGAACGTTCCGTAACACGGAATATTTCAGTGATTTTCTTTCACGTTACCGGGTGTACTCCGGCGTTGACCTGTACCCACACGACGCCGGGCAGATTCAGTTTAACTATCGGTTTTGGACTAGCAACCAGAAAAAGCGCTTCGGCGAGCGCGAAGTCTCTTTGCTCAATATGCTGCGTCCCTACCTGATCAACGAATACCAATTGCGCCACATGGCGCGCACCAACACCCAGACGGATACCGCCGTAGAAAATTACGCTAGCTTCCTGGTTCAGAAATCAGAAAAGCCGAAACCCAATCACAAGGCTCATAAGCTTCTGGCTGGTCTGCAACCGGCTGAAAGGGAGGCATTGTGCCGTCTGATATCCCAGATACCGTATGACCCATCGGTGGCCGCACAATGGAACGGTTTCGACCTTTGCGTCGAGTACGCTGCCGATGAACACAAGAAGGGAAGTGCGTACATGGTTTACCTGTTGGCACGTACGGTCGGTTCAGGGTCATGGTTTCAGCAGCACTTTGATCTGACTCTTCGTGAAGGCGAAATTTGCCCCTTGCTGCTCAAGGGCTTGGCCGACAAACAGATAGCAGCCATCCTGAAGATAAGTTACTGGACTGTGCGCATTCATGTCGGCCGAATACTTGAAAAACTCGCGATCGATTCTCGTGCCGGCATTGGACTCGCCGTGCTTAAGGCGAGCTACGACACCAGTGTCGGCAAAGCGTATCTACCGGACACGTCGTCCATCGTGTTCCCGTCCGCAGGCGGTTGCCCGATGCGATAAAACACATCCCGCATGGCTAGGATTAGCTATTCAGACCCCGTATACGTTGCCGTTACTTCCTATACAACTCGCGCCAACAAGCGGAAGGTTTTGTTGCGCTCTTCGGCAAGCTCTGGTGGAGATCAATGTACTCCCGCTGGCGCGGGGAATACCATCAACTCGCGCTACGCGTGCTACGGATAGGAACAGTCAGTGAACTTAAGCATTCGCAATCGGCTCATCGCCATTGTCACGAGCCTTGTGCTCATCACGCTCGCCTTGAGCGCCTTCTTTCTCATGCGCCTCAGTGCCGCTGGGGACGAACTGGAATCGATGTACAGGGCGGATTTTTCTGATGCGGCGTCCGTTAGCGAGATTGACGGACTACTTACCAGAACCGATATCAACATTCTCCGGATGATCGCGATTGGGGACCCTGCCTCTATTGCGGGATGGAAGCAGGAAAATGCAGAGCGGTTTAGTCAGGTCGACAAAGTGATAACCGAACTGGCAAGCCATCGCGATGGAGAAAAACTGGAGGTGGTCAGGGGGCTACAGGACGCCTACCAGAAAATGCAGGCCGGGATGAAGCATCAGGTGGAGCGCATCGAGGCCGGGGATGTGAAAGGCGGTGCCGAAGTGAACAGGCTGGAAGTCAAGGACAACGCGAATCACGTTTTCGGCATTCTCGCCAAAATGAAACAGGATTTGCGCGCAACGGCTCAGGCGCGTTTCGCTGCACAGCAAGTTGCTGTTGTGACTACGCGCTACATTTCTTTTGGCGTGATCGCGTGTGCCGTACTTTTCGCTGCTGGTGCCCTGATCTATTTGCTGCGTGCGATCCTGGTGCCGTTGAACATATCAGTCAACATTGCCGAGCGGATCGCAACTGGGAAGCTCGGGAATGACATCCCGAACCAATCGCAAGACGAGTTCGGAAAACTTCTCTCGTCCCTCAAGAAGATGGATCAACAGTTGAGCGATACGATTCACGGGATCAAGACATCCGCGGAGTCGGTCACGGTGGCGTCGCGGGAAATCGCTAGCGGCAACACTGACCTTGCGGCCCGTACCGGGCAACAGGCTGCATCTCTGGAGGAAACTGCAGCCAGCATGACGCAGTTGACTGAGACGGTAAAACAGAATGCCGACAATGCCCGCCAGGCCAATGCGCTGGCAACGCGCGCTACCGACATAGCCGACGCAGGCAACGAGACCGTACAAGGCATGGTAGGAACGATCGAAAAAATCAGTGCGAGTTCGAGCAAGATTTCGGAGATCACCGGTGTCATTGAAGGCATTGCATTCCAGACCAACATTCTGGCGTTGAATGCGGCTGTGGAGGCCGCACGTGCGGGTGAACAGGGACGCGGTTTCGCTGTCGTCGCCAGTGAAGTTCGCAGTCTGGCGCAGCGCTCCGCCGCTGCTGCGAAAGAGATCAAGGAATTGATCGGCTCCTCGGTGGCAACCATTCAGGACGGCTCCATGCAAGCCGTGGAAGTCAGTTCGACCATGGGACAGGTCAAGCAGGCGATCAAGCAAGTTTCCGATATTGTCGGCGAGATCGCTGCGGCGTCCGAAGAGCAGAGCCGTGGCATTGAACAGGTGAATCAGGCAGTCGGCCAGATGGACGAAGTCACACAACAGAACGCGGCGCTCGTCGAGCAGGCGGCAGCCGGTGCCAAGTCACTTGAGGAGCAGGCAACCAGACTGAAAGATGCCGTCTCGGTGTTTGAGATGGCCGCGGGCGCTGTGCATAGTGAGCCGCGAGTGGTTCTGCCACAGGCCAGGCCTCGACTGCCTGCATCGAATGCTCAAACTACGCGTCGCGCACAGCCTGCGAAGCCGAGGATTGCGCCTGCAACTATGTCCGACAGACCTGTAATGGCCGCTGTCGATACTGCGGGCTCGGACTGGCAAACCTTCTGAACTTAACCCGAACCTATGTATAACAACTCCACAATGCAGAACGACGACGCGCAACAGGCTGACGACGCATCGGCAGAACAATCGCCACTTGCCGTGGCGGTTCAATTCCGCAAAGAGAGTGACCGCGCGTTACTCAACGCGCTCACTGCGCTATCGAAGGTCAATGGCATTACGGTTGTTCAGCATGATGCGCGCCTCGCAGTCATCGGCGAATTGCTGGCTTCCGTGCTGACGCACCTGCCCAACGCCATGCGGGCCGATATCGCCGCCTCGTTCCGCGACAGGATTGAAGATTTGATGGGCCTCAGTGACGACCGATGCTTGCCGGAAAAATATCACTCGTCGCTTTTAACGGAAGTCAATCGCTATCTGAACGCACTTCGATAGATGGAGAGGTTGTGGACCATGCCTTCGCCCCTTCGCCTTCGACGATGAAGGAACCGCGTTGGCACTAACCCAAAAGCGGCGGCAATTCGTCCTTCAGGAAATCGACGAAGGCGCGTACCGCGGGCATCATTCCGCGCCGCGTCGGAAACAGCACGGCCAATCGTCCCTCCCTTGAGCGAAATTCCGGCAGTACAAGGTTCAAAGTCCCCATTTCGATCTCCCGCGTGCAGGCATAGAGAGGCAGGCTCGCGATGCCCATTCCTGCCAACGCGGCTTCCTTCAGCGCCGCGATGTTGTCGCTCTGCAGGCGGGGCTGAATCGTCTGGGTGGAAACATCGCCATTTGCGCCGATCAGCCGCAATACGGTCGCCGGCCTGCTGATCGACTCGTAGATCAACAGATCCTCGCGAGGTAGCGCATCCGGCGTACCAATCGTCCCGGTCTCCGACAGATACACGGGGCTTGCGACCAACCCCCAGCGCACCGTGCCCAGCGGTGCCT
>DASVNP010000055.1:0-12138 GCA_036383775.1 Paraburkholderia sp.
GGGGCCTTTGGCGTAGAAGGACGGGGGCGGCGAGCTGCGGGCGGCGAGCTGTGGTGTGAGCCGTTGGCCGTTGGCGTAATATGGTTCGCCGTTCATCATTGCACTGGCTCCCATGTCTGACGAACCGCTTGCACCGGCTACTGGCGGCGCCGTATCCGGCGGCGAACCACAGCTGCTATCGTTGCCGCTGGATGCCCGGACCGCCACGTGCATGGCCCGTTGGCTGGACGCGGCCACGGACGCCGCCTCGCCCGATACACGACTCTTCGCGAAGCTGATCGCCGAGCGTGACGTGCGCAACGAACTCGCGCTGCTCGGACTTCAGCCCGCGGCCTGGCGCGCGCTACTCGGGCGACATTTTGCGCATGCGCCCGCGCCGGCCGCGCTGCCTGTCGCCGTCATTACAGGTGAACACGCGGAGTTCGTCCGCACGCTGCATTCGCTGCTGCTCACACACATTGGCGCGGCTGTCCACGTGGACGACGCGGCTTGCCTTGCCTCGATCATCGCGCACGCCTGTTTGCGCCCGGACCATCTGTGGCGTGACCTCGGCCTCGCCGGCCGCGATGAAGTCACGTGGATGCTGACGCGCTATTTCCCCACGCTGGTTGCACTGAATGTCGCCAACTTGCGATGGAAGAAGTTTCTAGCCGGCCAACGCGCGCTGGCGTTAGGCCTCATTCCTGGCCCTGCGCCCGGTTGCCCAGGCTGCGAAGATTTCGGGCATTGCTTTCCGGACCTGCGCTGACGGCTGTTCGGCCAGGGTGGCAGTGCGAAGAGGTTCGTGTATGCTTTCGCGCATGTCCGATACCCCAAAAACCAGATCCGCACCCGCGGCAAAAAAAGCCGCGAAGGCGCGTCCCGAAGTGCGTTTCCGCATGCGCATCCGCAGCGGCGGCGCCGTTGCCCTCGGGCCGGGTAAAGTCGAATTGCTCGAAGCGGTGCGTGAATTCGGCTCGATCTCCGCGGCGGCGCGCAGCCTCGACATGTCCTACCGGCGTGCCTGGCTCCTGATCGACGAACTGAACCGTTCGCTCAAGTCGCCCGCCACGCATTCGGAGCAAGGCGGCCAAAGTGGCGGCGGCTGTACTTTGACGTCGGTGGGCGAATCCATCATTCGCCTGTACCGCGACGTCGAAGTCGAGGCGCAGCGAAGCTGCGCGAAACAGATCGCCGAATTGACCCGCCTGATCCGTTCCTGAGCCGTTCCTGAGCCGTTCCTGAGCGGTCGGATTCTCGAGAGCTCCCTCAACCGTGCCGCAGGCAAAATGCCGAAGGCGGCGGATTGCCGGTACGCGCGAGATTTCCAGCGGGCAGGCGGCCCATTAATTCGATAAAGCTCGCCACGCTCGCGGTGCGCAACGGGTGATAGTCGATCTGATGACGCTCACATACCCGCTTGAGCGTATTCATCGAATCGTGATCGATGCAGTCGACCGGAAAGACCACGAGATCCGCTCCCGGCAACGCGCCCGCAAGCAGCCCTTTGCGGTCTTCCACGCCGCCGTCGTGCACCAGCAGGTCGCCGCCGGCCGCGTCCACCAGCCGCTTGAGCGCGGCATTCGAACCGGGCCTGCCGCCCACATACACAATCCGTTTGCCCTCCACGCGCGCGAGGCTCGGGCGGCGCGCGCCGGTTTCGCCCGCCGTATCCGTGGCGTCCACGGTTGCGCGTTCCAGGGCATCGCATTCGCTTTGGACGAGCTTGAGCAGCGTCAGCGTCTGATTGTGGTGCTTGCGTAGCGCCAGCGCGGCCTCCTGTTCCTGGAGCGCGCGCTGCTCCGCGGCCTCGCGGCGGCTGGTATGCAACGCCACGCGCTGATCTGCAGTGGCCAGCATGGCGCGCAGCCCCTGCATTTCGGCCTGAAGGTCGGCGAGATCGCCCGGCGACTGGAGGGCAGTCTGTGCCGCGAGCTGCGCGATCTGCTCGTTGAGCGCGGCGATCGACGCGTCGCGCTGCATGCTGAGTTCCTGCATCTGACTCTGCTGGCGCTCGAGTTTTTCTTTCAGCGCGGCGTTTTCTTCTTCCAGCGCGACCAGCCGCCGGATGTCCGCGCGATTGGCGGCGCCCACCAGATGCGACAGCATGTGCAGTTCGCCAAACGCTTTCTGGCGCACCTGCATGGTGGCGAAAGGATGGGTCATCAACGCCCAGTAGGCTGGCGGGATGTCGCCGCTTTTCAGCGCATCGTCCCAGAGCGAGAGCAGGCTCACGTCGCCGGTGGCTTTGTCGAAGCGTCGGATCGCGCCTGCGTAACGTTCGTCGAGCAATTTGTGCAGCGCTTTGGCGGCCGTGCCGCCCTGGCTCGCGAGCTCGACCGCCGAGTGATGAATTTCGAGGTCGCTTGCGTCACGGCGATCGAGGTCCGTGAATTTAGGCACCAGCCTGCGCAACTCGTGCGTGCTCAGACAGGTGCCGATGATCGAGCAATGCAGATGGCCGTCGAGTTCGGCGAGGCGGGCGCGCCGGTTGGTGTGCGGCAAAGACGCCTCGCCGGGCGTGCAGCATGGGTCGGCGGTGCGCAAGCCGGTGCTGGCAAGCTCGTCGCCGGACAGTTTCAGGCGCGTGGGCTGGGCGAGACGGAACGGGGGCGTGTGCATGGGAGTCTCGAATTCGGTTCGGTGTCAGGTGTGTCGAGCATGTGCGTGACAGTGCACATGAAGCGCGCGGCACACGTTCGCCTCGTGAGCGCCGTCGTCGATATATACGAAGAGATATAACGATGAAAAAGCGCGGAGGCTCATGGGCGGACGTGGCGAATCAGTCGTTGAAGCGGGCGAGGGCGGGCTCGGCATGCGCCGTGCGCCGAGGCACGGAAGCAGGCGCCGTGCCGTGGGCGCCTGCGCGCTTGCCGGACGCCGTGCTCAGGTCGCCGGTTGAGCGGGCATGCTGGTCGAGAACATGCCCGACGCACAGACCCACAAAGGCCGCATCGAGCCGTTCGAGTTGTGTGACCACCTTGCGCAACGCCGCTGGATTGTTGCTGGACGAATCCGAGAAAATCGCGTCGCGGAGTTGTTCGGCCGAGCGCGCGTCTTCGATCACTGTTTTGAGTTCGCGCAAGCGCACGAACGCCGCCGCCCTGGCCTGCTCGGCGAGGATGGAGAGCAACTGGTTCAGCGACGGCGATCCGGACGTACCGACCGAGGCGAAATTCAACTGGTCTTTGCTCAGCATCAGGACGAAACGCTGGATGCTGCCGTACAGGCGCCGGTAGGCATCGACGACGTCGCGGATCGATTCGGCGCGGCCGCGCTCGGACGCCGATTTCACCGCGACGATGGCCGACGAAAGCGGGTCCGGCAAGCGCTCAAAGCGTCTTGCAGAGTCGGACAAAGGGGATCGGCTGCGCACCGCTACTGGCTCCTGCTGGCTCGTTTCGCTTGGTGGTGCGCGGCAGAAGAACGCGCCGTCAAGCTCCACGAAGCCTATCGTGATATTCGACAGGATATAACGAAAGGCGGCCCGAGTGTTGAACAGAGGCCGCTTCGCGGGTGCTTCACGGCTGCTACCACGCTTGTTTTATGCCAAGTCGCGGGCTGTCAGCGGTTGTGACTTATGCCGTGCGAAGTCGAGAAACGCCTTCACGGCCGGGGCCCGTTCGTATTTGCGAAAGGCAATCGCAATCTCCGAAGCAATGGGTGGACCGGCGATGGTCCGGTACACCACGCCCGGCAACGCGATGCAGTCCGCCAGCGTATGCGGCACGACCGCGACATTGCCGCCCAGCGACACGCAGGCCAGCACCGCGGCGAGCGTGCCGGGGCGCGGGCCGAGCCGCGCGGGAAAACGCCCACGCCGCGCTACCTCGAAGGTGCCGGCTTCCTGTTCCGGCAGCACGAAGCACTCGTCGCGCAGTTGCGCGGGCTTGATGCTGGCCGAAGCCGCCAGCGCGCAATCGGCCGGCAGCGCAAGGACGAAGCTGTCGCGATGCACGGTGATGGCCTGAATGCCATCGGCGAGGGGCATCGGCGGGCGGATGTAGGCCGCGTCGAGCAGGCCGTCGCGCAGCATGGCGGCGACGCTGTCCATCGGCACCTCACGGATTGAAATATCGACGCCCCGATGCGTGCCGCGAAATCCGCCGACTGCCCGCTGCAGCACGCCCGCATACGCCGCCGAAGCGACGTAGCCGACTTCGATCCGCCCGAGTTCGCCACGCTCGGCCAGCACTGCGCGTTCTTCGCCTCGTGCGAGATGGTCGAGCGCGACGAGCGCCTCAGCGAGATAGGCGCTGCCCGCCGCGCTCAACGCCACCGAACGCTTGGTGCGATGAAACAGCCGTACGCCGAGCAGCCGCTCCGCTTCCTGGATCAGCTTGGTCAGCGATGGTGCGGCGATCCCCAGTTCGTCGGCGGCACGCGAGAAATGAAGCTGTTTCGCGACGCAAACGAAGGCATGAATATGGCGAATTTCGACTTGCCGCATGGTTTTCGGTATTTCCAAGTGAGCTAATTATTCTGCAATTCTATGTCAATGACAGGCAATAGACGCGTCGCTACCATAAGCTGACTTTGATTCGTCAACGCCTGCCTGCATGTCATCTTTCTCCGCCCGCCGCGCGCCGCCGGCACCCACGCCGGCTGCCAGATCCGTCAACACAGCGTTCGTGCTGGCCACCGCTTCGGCCACCTGTGCGCTGATCGTGCTGGATACCAACGTCGTGGCGGTTTCGCTGCCTTCGATCGCCCGCTCGTTTCACGCGAGCTTCGCCGAGGTCGAATGGGTCGTCAGCGCGTACATGGTCGCGTTCGCGTCGTGCCTGCTGCCCGCCGGCGCTCTGGCCGATCGCGTTGGCCGCAAGCGCATGCTGTTGCTCGGGCTTGCGGTGTTCTTTCTGGCTTCGCTCGGTTGCGGCGCGGCGCCTTCGGCTGCTGTGCTGAATATCACGCGCGCGGTCAAAGGCGTCGGCGCCGCGATGCTGCTCACCGCCGCGCTCGCGGTAATCGCCAACACCTTTCACGAAGGCCCGGCGCGTGTGCGCGCATGGGCCGTGTGGGGCACTTGCATGGGGCTTGCCACTACGGTGGCGCCGCTGGTCGGCGGCGTCATCACGCAATGGCTCGGCTGGCGCTGGATCTTTCTGCTCAATCTGCCCGTTTGCGCGGTGCTCGCGTGGTGCGCGTCGCGTGCGATCGGCGAGTCGCGCAACCCGCAACCTGGTCCGCTCGATGCGGCCGGCAGTCTGCTGTTCGGCGTTGCACTCGCGCTTGGCATCTGGGCACTGATCGAAGTGCCGGCCGACGGCCTCGCGAGCTGGCCGACCGCCGCGCGGCTCGCGGCCTGCGTGCTGCTGTTCGGCGCGTTCGTGCAGGTGCAGCGGGGCCGGGTGCATGCGATGGTCGATCTCGCGTTGTTCCGGCAGCCACGCTTTGTTGCCGCCGTGCTCGCCATGTTCGGTTACGCGGCTTGCGCGCAGGTGATGATGACTTTCTTGCCGTTGTATCTGCAGAACGCGTTCGGTCTGTCGGCGGTGGCGGCGGGCGTCGGCATGCTGCCCTTCGCGCTATCGATGGTGGTCGGGCCGAATATCGGCGCGGCGCTCGGCAAGCGTATTTCGTCCATGGCCGTGCTGTCGATCGGTTTGTTGCTGATCGCGCTCGGTAATGGCTTGACGGCACTGACGGCGAGCGGCAATCGCTATGTGCTGGTCGCCCTCGGCATGATCGTGACGGGGTTGGGCGCAGGTATCCTGAACGGCGATACGCAGAAGGCGATCATGGCCTGTGTGCCGCCGGAGCGGACCGGCATGGCCTCCGGCATCAGCACGACGACGCGCTTCACGGCCATCGTCACCTCGGTTGGCGTTCTCGGGGCTGTGCTCGCGGCGCGTGCTCACGCGGCTCTGCTGGCCGGTACGCCGCTGACTGCCGACGTGAAAATCGCGCTCGAAGCCGGCTTCATGTCGCGCGTGCTGGCCGGCGATGCGGCGCAGGCCACGGCGCAACTTCCGCCCGCGGCGCGGGCCACGCTGGCGTCGGCCGCGCATGCAAGCTTTGCCAGCGGTTTTGCCGCAGCGCTGGGTTTGGCCGCGGCTGTCGCGGCGTCGATTGCGGCCGGCGTGTGGCTGCTGGGCGGCAGGCGTGAAGCGGTGCGGGTGGGCGCGATGGATTCGAGCGGATAGCCTGGCCGCCTTGCTCCCGCTGGCGCCGATTTCCGATATCGTGTGGTCAACGCCCGCGTCGAACCGTCGCCGGGCATTTTCCCCGGGCTGCTTGAGCGCCGGGCAAAACCCACACGACTACAACAATGAACCATCCCAACACCGAACTGATCGAGCGTTTCTATACAGCGTTTCAACAACGCGACGCCGAAACCATGGCCGCGTGCTACGCCGACGACGTCGTCTTCAGCGATCCCGCTTTCGGCGAGCTGCATGGCGAGGAAGCGCGCGATATGTGGCGCATGCTGGTGGCCCGCGCGCAGGACTTCTCGCTGACGTTCGACGGCGTCGAAGCGGACGACCGGGCCGGCCGCGCCCGCTGGGTAGCGCGCTACCTTTTCAGCCAGACAGGGCGTCCGGTGGTCAACCGGATCGAGGCCCGCTTCGTGTTCCGGGAAGGCCGTATCGTCGAGCATCGCGACAGCTTCGATCTGTGGCATTGGACGCGCCAGGCGTTAGGGATCAAAGGAACGCTGCTCGGCTGGTCGCCGCTCGTGCAGCGCGCGATCCGCGCGCAAGCGCGCAAGGGGCTCGACCTTTACCGGCGCAGGCAGCGCCGCACCTGAGCCGCGCGCGGCTCGCCGTCGTGTTCTGTGCCGCGCTTGCTATGATTCAGCCAGTTGAACCCGTATTACTTCACGTGGATGAACGAGGATTGCTATGCCTGTAGTGGATTCCGCATGGGAAGAGTGGCTGGGCACAAACGTCGCGCGCGGCTGCAGTCCGGACTCGATGATCGGCGCGATGGTGCAGGCCGGCTTCGTGACTGACGCGGCGCGCGCGGCGGTGCTCAAGGCCTTCGGCGCAAGTCCGGACAGCCCCATGTTCGCCGCGGTTGCGGCGACTGAAGCCGCGCTCGCCAAAGCCGCGCCGCAGACCTATCAATACGACGAGATGCCGGTTGCGCGCGGCAATGTCATCCGTGCCCACGATCGCGACGTCCGCGTGCTGATGCGCTGCGAGCGGCCGCAGGTAATCGTGTTTGCCGACGTGCTGTCGCCGGACGAATGCGCGGAGATGATCGAACGCTCGCGTCACCGGCTGAAACGCTCCACCACGGTCAATCCGGACACCGGCAAGGAAGACGTGATCCGTAACCGCACCAGCGAAGGCATCTGGTATCAGCGCGGCGAGGATGAATTCATCGAGCGGATGGACCGGCGTATTGCGAGTCTGATGAACTGGCCTGTCGAGAACGGCGAAGGGCTGCAGATCCTGCATTACGGAACGACCGGCGAGTACCGTCCGCATTTCGACTACTTCCCGCCCGATCAACCCGGCAGCGCGGTGCATACCTCGCAGGGCGGCCAGCGCGTCGCGACGCTCGTGATCTATCTGAACGACGTGCCCGACGGCGGCGAAACGATCTTCCCGGAAGCGGGCATGTCGGTCGCTGCGCAGCAAGGCGGCGCGGTGTATTTCCGCTATATGAACGGCCAGCGTCAACTCGATCCGCTGACCTTGCACGGCGGCGCGCCGGTGCTCGGCGGCGACAAATGGATCATGACGAAGTGGGTGCGCGAACGCGCTTACGGCTGAGGTGGCTGAGGTCGCGTTACCCGGCGGCGTTGCCATCCGTGGCCGTGTACACGTCCGGGTTATGCCGCTCCATGTAACGCTCCGGGTTCGCCGGTGCCATGAAACCATGCGGCGCGTACACGTGGTGCGCGTCCGTTGTCACCAGCATGATTCTGCGCAAACCCTGAAGCGACGGGCTCGCGAAGATGTGCTTCATTAGCGCGGATGCGTACCCTCTACCGCGGTAATCCGGCAACACGAACACGTCGCACAGGTACGCGAAGGTGGCTTCATCCGTGACCATGCGTGCGAACGCCACCTGTCTGCCTTCGAGATATCCGCCGAAACACAGCGAGCCCGCGACGGCCCGCTCGAACGTTTCGCGCGGCATGCCCTTGGCCCACGGCGTCTCCTGAGACAGGAAGGAGTAGACCGTATCGAGATCGAGGTCGGCCTTGTTGCTTGAAATCGTGAATGGGTTTGCCTGCACTGTCTGTCTCCACCTGCTTTGCCGGAAATTCCTGCTATTAGCCTAGCCCTTGGCCGGGTCTTCGTTGCCGCGCGAACCGCCGCCGATGCTCTGTCCGGCGTTGCGCGCAAGACCCAGATAGCCGATCACGGAGGCGAGCGTCACCAGGCCCGCGAACAGGAACGCAAGGCGGAAGTCGTCGAGCGTGAATACGCGGCCTGTCGTCTCGCCGTTGAAGAACGCCGCCGCGCGCAGCGACACCGCGCCGAACGCGATACCCAAACCGATGGTCATTTGCGCCGCCGCGCTCCATAGCGTGCTGGCGGCGCTCATCTGCGCTTGCGCGACGTCGGCGTAGGCGAGGGTGGCGAGCGTCGAGAATTGCATCGAGCGCGCTACGCCGTAGACAAACACCACCAACAGCACCAGCGCGAGCGGCACGTTCGGCGTCAGCAGTCCGCAGGCGATGATGAACACGCCCGCCACCGTCACATCGACGATCGACACCATGCGAAAACCGTAGCGCTGCAGGATACGCGTGGTCAGCGCCTTCATGCCGAGATTGCCGAGCGCGCTGGCGAGCAGCAACAGCCCCGACTTGAACGCCGACAAACCGAAGCCCACCTGGAATAGCAGCGGCATCAGATAAGGCACCGCGCCAATGCCGATGCGCGTGAACGAGCCCGTCACTACCGTCACGGAGAAGGTCGGGATTTTCAGCGTCGAGACGTCGATTAACGGATGCGAGTGGCGCTTCGCATGCTGGAACGCCACCACGCCCATCAGCAGGCCACCGAGGATGATCGCCCCGGCGATCGACGGATTCTCGCCGGGCTGGCTGGCGAGCTCCGCGCCGTACAGAATTGCCGTCAGCGTGGTGCCGCTCAGGAGCAGGCCCACCACGTCGAGCGGTTTGCGGTGGCTGCCGCGCAGGTTCGGCACCAGCGCGAGCGCGACGGCCATGGCCGCGAGGCCGAACGGCACGTTGAGCAGGAAAATCCAGCGCCACGACGCGTAGGTGGTGATGAAACCGCCGATCGGCGGCCCGACCACCGGCGCAGCAATCGCCGGCCAGGTGATGGTCGAGATGGCCTGCATCATGCGGCTCTTTTCCGTGCTGCGGACCACGATCAGGCGGCCCACCGGCACCATCATCGCGCCGCCCATGCCTTGCAGAAGCCGAGCGGCGGTGAACTCGACGACGTTCTGCGACAGCCCGCACAACACCGAGGCCACCGTGAACACGCAGATCGCGCTGAAGAAGACCGTACGCGAACCGCAGCGGTCGGCGACCCAGCCGCTGGCCGGGATAAAGATCGCCAGCGCCAGCATGTAGGCCGTCATGCCCAGGCTGAGGCTGTTGGGGCCGACGCCGAACGAGTGCGCCATCTGCGGCAGCGCCGTGGCGATCACCGTGGTGTCGAGGTACTCCATGAAGAAGGTAGCCGCGACGAGATACGGCAGCCAGCCGACATGTGCGTTGCCGGTATTGCGTGTGGCGCCGCCGGTCATGGCGCGATCCTCGCGGTGCGGCGAGCCTGTTCGCGTGCGTCAATGCCTCGCGTGTACCGGCGCATTGCGCGCGTGGTTCTGGCCTTCATGATCTTGCGACTACCTTTTGAAATCGTGTTGCCGACATCCGGACGAAGCGGACGAGCGAGAGGGGCGTGACCGCCACGCGGTCTTCATCCAGGCGCTGGTGACGTCATCAGGAGCGCACGCGGCCGCCAGCCCTGAATCGTAACGCAATTAATGGCGTCACATCGTTGGGAACGGCAGCCGCCGCGCATCGGCCGGACCGGCGCGCGGCAAGGCATCCGCACCGGTCAGCCGGAAACACGATTTTCTTCGACCGAGGCCGCTTAGTCTTTCGCGGCGTACTCGCGGTCCAGCCTGTCGTACAGCGGCTTGTTGACGAGGCGCTGGCGCTCGCTGAACGGCGCGACCAGGGTCGCGTCTTCGTCGAGGCGGCCGTTGCTCTTCAGCGTGCCGAGCGCGCGCTGCATGCCCAGCACCGCGCCTTGCAGCGCCGCATTCGCGTACAGCACGATGCCGTAGCCGAGTTTGGCGAGCGCTTCACGCGATTGCACTGGCGTCTTGCCGCCGATCACGATGTTGATCAGTTGCGGCTTGTCGAACAGCGAAGGCAGACGCTCGATGTCGGCAAGCGACTCGGTCGCCTCGATAAACAGGATGTCGGCGCCGGCCTCGATGAAACGATGACCGCGCTCGATTGCGTCCTCGATGCCATGGACCGCGGCCGCGTCTGTGCGCGCCATGATCTGCAGATTGCCGTCTTCGCGGGCGTCGACGGCCGCGCGGATCTTGCCGACCATCTCGCTCGCGCTGATCACTTCCTTGCCGGAAAAGTGGCCGCATTTCTTCGGCATGATCTGGTCTTCGAACTGGATCACGTCGGCGCCGCTGCGTTCGAGCACGCGCACCGTCTGACGCACGTTCAGCGCATTGCCGAAGCCGGTGTCGGCATCGACGATCAGCGGCAGCGCGACCGCGTCGCGAATCCGCGCCGTATGTTCGGCGACTTCGGCGAGACCGATGAAGCCGAGGTCAGGCAGGCCGAGCGACATATTGGTCACGCCCGCGCCGGTAATGTAGATCGCTTCGAAGCCGGCGTCCTCGATCACGCGGGCGCTCATCGCATTGAAGGCGCCGGGCACCAGCAGCCCCTGGCGTTCGTTGACTTTGGCGCGGAAGGCGGCGCGGCGGGTAGCGGAAGTGTTCATGACGATGGGTCTCCAGAAAGAAAGGTGATAGGTACGACGTGCGCCTCTATACGCAGCAAACGTGCCATTTGACGGTGTTGGGAATTTGTCTCACACAATCAGTCGCTTAGGCGGAAGGCAGTAGACCGGCGATTCGTGTCACAATGCTCATAGTGTTTCACGAAACGTTCCATGGAACGTTTCAATTTCCTGAGCGGAGTGTCACGGTGTCCACTTTCACGTCGTCCCTTGCGAATGCCGATCCGGGCCGCCCCGGCGTTGCACTGGTGAGTATCAGCCGGTTGCAGTCGCTTTGCGAGACTGTCGCGCCGCGCTATGCGGGGCGGGCCCGTTTCTTTTCGGTCCGCGAAGGTTACGGCGCGGCCGTCACCGCGTTGCAGGCCTACGTGGACGCGGGTTCGGTGGACGTCGTGCTGGCTGCCGGATCGAATGGCGCCTATCTGCGCGAGAACCTGAGCGTGCCGGTCGTGACGGTCAAGGTGAACGGCTTCGACGTGCTCAGCGCGATCACCCGCGCCACGACCACGTGGCCCGGCGCGCAGATCGGCCTCGTACTGCACGAAACGATCTCGCACGAGCTCGCGGACCTGGACGCGTGGCTGAAGGTCAGCCTGAAACAGCGTGCCTATCGCTCGATCGACGAAGTGCGGCTCGCGGTTGCCAGCCTGGCGGCGCAAGGCTGCGGCGTCATCATCGGCCCCGGCATGGCATGCGATTTCGCGCAGCAGGCCGGCCTTGCCAGCGTGTTTCTGTACTCGCTCGGGGCGGTCGAAGAAGCGTTCGAGCGCTCGGTCGAACTGGCGCGCGTGAGCCGTCAGAAGGAATCGAAGCGCGTGCGGCTGAACACGATCGTCGCGCATCTGCGCGACGGCGTCGCTGCGTTCGACGACGCCGGCCAGGTCGAAGCCGTCAATCCGGCCATGCTCGAACTGCTCGGCCTGGATGCTCTGCCGGAAGCCTCTTTGGGCGGCCGCGATCAGGATCTCCCCGCGCGGGTCGAGCGTGCCGTCGGGCCGCTGCTGCGCGAGACGCTCGAGCACGACCAGCCGATCGAGGAGCGCATCGAGCAGATTGGCGGCCGCGCGCTGATCGTCAACTGCGTGCCGATCGTGGAGCAGGGCGTGCGCACCGGTTCGGTGGTGACGCTGCAGGACGCGCTGGTCGCGCAGCGGATCGACCGGTCGCTGCGCACCAGCCAGCGGCCGAAGCATCTGGTCGCGCGGCACCGGCTGGATGACCTGAT
>DASVNP010000056.1:0-5438 GCA_036383775.1 Paraburkholderia sp.
GCGGCCGATACGGGCGCGCTTCATCGACCGCGCGCGCGAACGACGGCCGTGCCAGCAGGCGCTTGCGGTAGGCGAGCACGTGCGGGAACGCCGGGCCGATAGCGTGCGTCCAGTCCGCATAGAACAGGAACGGTCCGGCGCCGCAATCGGCGAGGCTGTAGGTGTCGCCCGCGGCCCATTCGCGTTCGGCCATCACCTTGTCCAGCCAGCCGTAGGCGGTGTCGAGCATCGCGCGTGCGTCGGCTACCGAGCGCGCATCGCGCTCCGACTCGGGCCGCATGCTGTCATAGACGATTTTCTGCTGCGGCGTCGAGACGTAGTTGTCGAAGAAGCGGTCCATGCTGCGCACCTCCAGCGCTGCGCGGGCATCAGACGGCAGCAACTGCACCGGCCCAGGATGATAGAGACCGAGATATTCGATGACGACGCTTGCCTCCATCACCGCCCGGCTGCCGTCGAGCAGCAGCGGAAAACGCTTGATCGGCCAGAGCGCGGCGAATTCGGCCATGACTTGGGGGGCGTCGTGCGACAGCAGGCGCAACTCGAACGGCGTGCCGTTTTCGTAGAGCGCGGTCAGGACCTTCTGGCAGTAGGACGAGAACGGATGGGCATAGAGCTTCAGGGGCATCGTGATCACCTTGGGCGGTTGCGCCGCTGCCGGGGGCAGTGCGGCGAGACGACGGCCGAACGGGCCGTTTACCTCACGACGACTGGCAGCGTTGCAAATCGACAGCCGCTGCCGGTCGTCGGCAGGTACTACGACAAAACGAGCGACAAAACGACACAAAAGTATGAAGAAATGTGGCGTAACATTTGAAAAATTTGTAAGAATAGCCGATATAACGGGATGAATGGCGCAAGAAGAGCTGGCCCGGGGGCGCCACCCAATCCATAACAGACCATTCGACGGGGAGCCTCTGCATGTCAACGATCAACACATCGTCGGTGAACAGCGCGACCAGCAACGCGCAGAGCCAGGTTCAGCAGGCTGCGCAATCCATCATCAGCGGTTCGACCGGCAACTCGTCGATGGACGTGGCGACACTCGTGTCGGCGCTCGTGAACGCCAAGACGGCCGGCCAGACGGCCGCGCTCAAGGCGAAGCAGACGAGCGACACCACCATCCTGTCGGCCTACGGCGCGTTGAGTTCTGCGCTAAGCGCCTTGCAGGCGGCCATCAAGAATCTCTCGGACGGCACCACGCTCTCCACCTTCGCGGCCAGCGCGAGCGGCAAAGGCCTCGACCCGAAAGCGGGCGCGGGGGCCGTGGCCGGCAGCTATGCGATCGACGTCACGCAGATCGCCGCGTCGCAAAGCCTGTCGTCGGCGGCGTTCGGCGCCACCACGCAACTGGGCACCGGCAAGCTGACTATTTCGCTCGGCGGCAAGTCGATGGACGTTGCGATCGACAGCACCAACAACACCTTGAGCGGTATCGCCGCAGCCATCAATAAAGCGGGCAACAATCCGGGCGTGACGGCCACCATCGTGACCGGCACCGGCGGCGCTCACCTCGTGCTGCGCTCCACAGTGAGCGGCGCGGCCAACACGATCAACGTGGCGGTGAGCAATGTACAGAACGACGCGGGCCTGTCGAGCCTCGGCGTGACGTCAACACCCGGTGCGAACGGCGCGGCGTCCACGGTCGTCTCGTCGGATACCAACAACGCATGGCGCCAGAGCGAAGCCGCGCAGGACGCGCTGCTGACCATCGGCGGGATTGCGGCGCGCAGTGCCAGCAATGCCGTGACCGACGCGATTGCCGGTGTCACGCTGAATCTGTCGAGCGCCTCGGTCGGCAATCCGCAAACGGTGGCCATCGCACCGGACACCACGGCGCAGAACACGGCAATCACCAACTTTGCCAACGTGTATAACACCGTTGTCACGACGATCAACAAGCTGTCTTCGTATGACAAATCGTCGAAGAGCGCCGGCGCGCTGCTCGGCGACTCGACGCTGATGACGATCAAGAACGCGCTCGCGTCGATTGTCGGCGGTGGCGTAGGGACGGGCACCTCGGTGGTGAGCCTCGGGCATATCGGCATCACGCTGAAGGGCGATCCGGCCGACGGCACGCTGGTCGTCAGCAATACGACGCTGAGCGCGGCGCTCAACAGCAATCCGGCACGTGTCGCCTCGCTGTTCAATTCGACCAACGGCATTGGCGCCAAACTGAACAAGAGCATCACAGAGTTCACGCGCACGGGCGGCATCATCGACACGCGCAACACGGCGCTGAACGCCGACTTGAAGAGTGTCACCGCGCAGCAGAACACGCTCGCCGATTACGCCACGCAGCTGACCAAACAGTATCAGAGCCAGTTCACCGCGCTAAACAAGCTAATGGCGACCATGAACAACAACTCGGCCTACCTGACGGCGCTATTCGGCGGCTCGAAGAGCGCGGGTGCGCTGGCCACCAACAAGTAAGGCTGAACGAATGGCGGCGCGTTGCCTGTTCGCAGGCCACGCGCCGTTTAGCGATTCGCGCCGTCAGTGCGGCAGGCGAATGTTGAACCTGAACGTCACGAGCCGCGCGATCAGGATAAAGGCGGTAGCGATCAGCACGCTGTAGACGGTGTCGACGTTCGCATAATCGAGCAGCACGTACAGCCAACAGCCTGCAAAAGCGCAGGTGGCGTAAGGCCGCGAGTCGCGCAGGATCAGCGGCACCTCGTTGCACAGCACGTCGCGAATCACACCGCCGAACACACCCGTCGCCACGCCCATCATCACCGACGTGAACCATGGCATTTGCGCGGCGTGCGCGAGCGACGTGCCGGCAATGCTGAACAACCCGAGACCCACCGCATCCGCGACCAGCAGCACCCGCTCGGACAGCAGGCGCGAGGTCATCTCCAGGACCTTCGGCGCGAACAGGGACATCACGAAGATCGCGATCAGGTAGTCCTGGTGCTCGACCCAGTAGAAGGGCCGCCGCTCCAGCAGCACGTCGCGCAGCGTGCCGCCGCCGAAGGCCGTGGCGATCGCCACGAGAAACGTGCCCACGGCATCGAGCCGGCGGGTTCTCGCCTCGATAAGGCCGGAGATGGCGTAAGAGAAAAGCGCCAGCGCCTCCATGATGGTCAGCGCGAGCGTCAGTCTCGGATGGATCACCGCGGCTCCGTCAGGACTTGCCGTGCGCGGGCATTGCGCCCGGCTGCAACAGCACGACCACCGCCCCGGCGCCGCCGTCATGCGGACGTGCCTGACAGAACGCGATGACCTCGGACTTCTGCACGAGCCACGCCCGCACTTTGCCTTTGAGCACCGGCTCCTTGCCGATCGATCCCAAACCCTTGCCGTGAATCACGCGCAAACACCGCAGGCCGCGCTTCACCGACTCGCGGATGAACTCGGCCAACGCCTCGCGCGCTTCCTCGCGCCGCATGCCGTGCAGGTCGATTTGCGCCTGCACGATCCAATCGCCGCGCCGCAGTTTGCGCACCACTTCCTGGCTCACGCCAGGGCGGTAATAGGAGAGCGTTTCGTCGGTCTCGAGCAGCACCTCGGGATCGAATTCGTCCGAGATCGCTTCGTGCAGCACGGCTTCTTCGTCGAGCCGGGTTTGCACCGGCAGGGGCGGCGGGGGATTGCGCGGTTGCGTGGCGCGCGGCGGAGCCGCCAGCGGCGCGACCGCGCCGATCTCGCGGCGAAACAGATCGGCATCCGCCGAGGCTTCGCGCCGCGCGGCCACGGCCGCCGCGCGTTCGCGCTCACGCCGCTGCGCGTCGCCTTTTAGCGCATCGCGCAGCGCGCCGAGGCCGGCGAGACCCGCAGCGGGTTCCAGCTTGGCCTTGGCGGCGGGCACAGCCGGTTCGGGCGCGGGCTTGACAATGGCCCGCGCGCGCTTCGGTTCGCTCGGATGGGGCTGATTCTTCGGCATATCGGTAATACACGCGGAAAAGTAGATCGGTCACGTGACGTGTCGTGGCGCCCGGCACACAAAAAAGGCCGCCGGCTTGTCAGCCGCGGCCTTTTTTCAATCTTCAAACAGGCTGCCAGGCCACGCCCAGCCGCCATTTTACCGTTGCGCCAGGCGTCGTGGACTGGCGCGCCGGATTAACGCTCGGCTTCCGCGCTCATCACATGCTCGCCGCCCATCTCGTCGACGGATTCGAGATAGCGCTGCGCGTCGAGTGCGGCCATGCAGCCCGTGCCCGCACTGGTGATGGCTTGGCGGTACACGTGATCCTGCACGTCGCCCGCGGCGAACACGCCCGGCACGCTGGTGGCGGTGGCAAAACCGTTCAGGCCGCCCTTGGTGATGATGTAGCCATTCTTCATCTCCAGCTGGCCCGCGAAAATGTCCGTGTTCGGCTTGTGGCCGATCGCGACGAACAGGCCCTGCAACGCGATGTCCGTGGTTTCGCCGGTCTGCGTATGCTTGATGCGCAGGCCGGTCACGCCGGACTGGTCGCCGGTCACTTCGTCGAGCGTGTGGTTCCACTTGATCTCGACAACGCCTTCTTTCTCTTTCGCCAGCAGGCGGTCGATCAGGATCGGCTCGGCACGGAACTTGTCGCGACGATGGATCACCGTTACCTTCTTCGCGATGCCGGCCAGGTACAGGGCTTCTTCGACCGCGGTATTGCCGCCGCCGATCACGGCCACATGTTGTTGCTTGTAGAAGAAGCCGTCGCAGGTGGCGCAAGCCGACACGCCCTTGCCCATGAACGCTTCTTCCGACGGCAGGCCGAGATACTGCGCCGATGCGCCGGTCGAGATGATCAGCGAGTCGCAGGTGTATTCGCCCGAGTCGCCGATCAGGCGGATCGGCTTCTCATCCAGCTTGGCCGTGTGGATGTGGTCGAAAATGATTTCCGTGTTGAAGCGCTCGGCGTGCTCCAGAAAGCGCGTCATCAGTTCCGGGCCCTGCACGCCGTTGGCGTCGGCCGGCCAGTTTTCGACGTCGGTCGTGGTCATCAGCTGGCCGCCCTGGGCGAGACCCGTGATGAGCACCGGCGACAGATTGGCGCGTGCCGCGTAGACCGCCGCCGTGTAGCCGGCGGGGCCGGAACCGAGAATCAGAACCTTGGCGTGTTTCGTGGAAGTTGCAGGCATGATCGAATCCTTTTACGGCGCCCGGCTCGCCCATGCGAGGCCGCGCGACTTGAGCTGAAACTATAGATGGGTATCAGAGCGGCATTATAAAGGGCGGCACGCCGGCCTGCTCCATGAAGCTTTCCGATCGCGGCGATAGCCTTCTTGTCGTGCGCCTGGGCACCTTTTCCGAGGCCGAACGGCTAAGTTACCGTCATTTACAGCCTCGCGTCCGACACTGCGTTTACAATAGGCCGCATCGATGGACCCGGTAGCCGGGACCGGGTCCGGAGCAACCCCAGGCGCCGCTTCGGGCCGCGACTCCGGCAGCAAATCGGCCACACAAGCAACAGGATCAATGGCAAAAGCTCCCTATTCCGCGAGCGCGCAGG
>DASVNP010000057.1:0-11787 GCA_036383775.1 Paraburkholderia sp.
GGTCCACCGTGTGGCCCCTCGTTGCGGATCACAACCACATCGCCCTCGTTGTAGGCACGCGCGCGGACTGCCGCCAGCGCGTCGGCCTCACTTTCGAACACGCGCGCCGGCCCCTCCAGCACCAGAGTGGTCAATCCTGCAATCTTGATGACGGCACCATCAGGCGCAAGGTTGCCTTTCAGCACGACCATGCCGCCGCTCGCGCGGAAGGACCGGGTGTGCGATCGCACGATCGTGCCGTCGGGCTCAGGCACATCTGCGAGCGCATCCTGTAGCAATCGTCCATCCAGCGTCGGCACATCGCCATGCAGGAAGCCGCCCTCAAGTAAGGCCTTAAGCACCACCGGTAGACCGCCGATGCGGTGAAGCTCGTAGGGCACATGCGGGCCGCCTGGCGCGAGACTGGCCAGCGTCGGTGTACGACGCAAGGTCTCCTCCATGTCCGCCAGCGTGAACACGATACCGGCCTCGTTAGCGATGGCCGGCAGATGCAGGGCGGCATTGGTCGAGCCACCTGTCGCCGCGACGACGGCCACCGCGTTCTCCAGGCCTTTGCGGGTGACGAGGTCGCGCGGCAGTGGGCGCCCGGAGCTCTTGAGGTTCTCCATCAGCTGATTTGCGCCGCGCCGCGCCACCGCCTGACGTACCGAAAACGCAGCTGGGATAGTGGTGGAACCGAGAGGACTAAAGCCCAACACCTCGGCAATGCTGCCTGCCGTGCCCGAGGAAAATTGACCGGGGCATGCGCCGGCGGTGGTCACGAGATCGTGCCCCAGTTGCTCAAGCTGCTGCGCGCTTAATTCGCCGCCGTAGACCTTGCCTAAACCTTCGAACATGCGCAGCGGGTTGACCTGCTCGCCCTGGTGCCAGCCAACCAGCATCTGCCCACCGTGCAGGAACAGGCTGGGCACATTAAGTCTAACCATGGCCATCAGCAGGCCGGGAATAGTCTTGTCGCAAGCCCCTACGCCCACAAGCGCATCGTAGCTCTGGGCACGCATTACAACTTCGACCGAATCCGCGATAATTTCGCGAGACATCAGGCTATAGCGCATGCCGTCGTGCTGCTGCGCCAGTACGTCGGAGACAGAGATAGTCGAGAACTCCCGTGCCGTGCCGCCTGCGACCTCTATGCCAAGCTTAGCCGCCTGCACCTGCGGTAGGAGTGACTGTGAGCACGGGCTCACCTCGCCGTAGGTGTGGGCCACACCTACGAAAGGCTTGGCCAGCGCGTCATCGTCCAACCCGGTTGCGCGGAGCTGCCAGCGGTGTGGGGCGCGCTCCACCCCTTGGGTGACGACTTTCGAGCGCCTGGCGGGATCATATGGCCGCGACTCGCCGCTCGTGGGTGGGGTATCCTCGCTTTGCATTTTTTTGCCTTGTGCGGTTGATGAACAGTGCTCATCGCGTAGCGCACACACCCTAGCTCCGCGGCGATGGCGAAGAATGTCAAAGCTTTGACAATCTTGAGCGACGCATAATCCACGTCCTCTCATAGCCGCAGCTCAGCAGACAATGCTTCGCCACCTCAGCCGTAGGCTGTCCAAGGGCTCGAGAGGACCGATGGCTACCAGTGCGATCAATCGCGGGGGCGCATAGATTTTTTGCGCGCGCCTTTTCGCACGCGTTGGCTCGCACGCTCACTCGCAGCGTCCGCAGCGTCGTGCACCAGGCGCTCACGGGATTCGAGCCGTATCAGTTCCATGAGCATCCGCATCGCCGAAGTCGGCGTACGCTCTGACAGTCGGACAAGGCCCAAGTCTACCCGCAAGGGGTTGTCGCGCGGGTCGGACCACTGTGCCACCTGCCACTGTATCATCAGTCCCGCATCCAATTCGCGCCGAAACAGTTCCGGCGGCGCGAGCACCACGGCGTCTGAGTGCAGTACGAATTCGCACAGCGCTGCGACGCTTTCACACTCAAATGCCACGGGCAGCAGTCCGGCATGCGCGTAGCCCAAGGCCGTGGCCAGCCTGTGCCGAATGGGGCCAGGGATATGCACTGTCGCCAACTCCTGCTCCATCAGTTGTGACAACTGCATCTGGCGCCGCCTCGCATACGGGTGACCCGAGCGTCCGATAACGGTGCTGCTGTAGCTACCGAGGGGCTCGATCGTCCAAGGTCCGTGGCCGGGAATCTCCTTGACGTCGGACAAGAACAACTGGATCTCCTCCGCCTTGAGCTTTTCCAGCAATGCCGCAGTGTGATCGACTTCCAGGCGGAAGCGCACGTTGCGAAAACGCCGCCGCGCCGCAGTGATCACCGGCACCGTGAACAGCACGCTCGTGTAGGGGCCCGAGCCGATGGTGATATCTCCCACTTCGCCACCGCGCAGCAGCGCGGCCTCGCGGGTCAGGTCCGAGGCCGAAGCCAGCAGCCGGCGCGCCAGTTGGAGAATGCGCTCACCATCTACCGTGATGTGCACATGGCGTGAGCCCCGGTCGAACAACTTCAGGCCCAGCACAGACTCCAATGCGCCGATGCTCCGACTGAATGCCGATTGGGAGAGAAAAGCGCGATGCGCCGCCTTGGCGAAATGGCGCTCCTCGGCCAGGAAAACCAAGTGTTGCAGCTCTTTGGTCTTGGGCAGCATGCGCGGCGCTCGGTCCTTCTCGCTGGGAACGACATTGTGTTTTTTGCATCAATGTAAGCCGATCAATTCATTGGACACAATAGTTAGCCCCCGGCAGGATACGCAAAACGCAGGGCTTTTGCGGCTGCACAAGACCCGAAGGAGAGGAAGATGGGAGAGAAACTGCGTCGCGACAGCACCACGTTGCGCGACAAGTACTCCGTGCAGGATGGCTGGGTTTACATGACCGGCATGCAGGCGCTGGTGCGCCTGCCGCTGCAACAGCGTGCACGAGATGCCGCCATGGGATGGAACACGGGCGGCTACATTTCCGGTTACCGCGGCTCACCCATGGGGCGCTATGACATGGAGCTGTGGGCGGCCGAGAAACATCTGCAGGAGGCCAACGTGGTATTTCGCGCCGGCCTCAACGAGGACCTTGCGGCCACAGCCATCTGGGGCAGCCAGCAGGTTGGCAACTTCTCAGGCGCCAAGGTCGATGGCGTCTTCGGCATCTGGTACGGCAAGGGACCGGGGGTAGACCGCTCTGGCGATGTGCTGCGCCATGCCAACTTGGCGGGCACCTCCAGTCGCGGCGGGGTGATCTGCCTCGCCGGTGACGATCACGGCGCCAAAAGCTCCACGGTCGCCAACTTTTCAGACCCCATCTTCATGGCCGTCGGCATGCCCATCCTGTATCCGTCCAACACTCAGGAGCTGCTCGACTACGGGCTCCATGGCATTGCCATGAGCCGCTATAGCGGCTGCTGGGTGGCGCTAAAAGTGGTCACGGACGTGGTGGAAGGTGGCGGCTCGGTGCAAGTGAGCCTGCTAGCTCCCGAGATCGTCACTCCACCGCAGCCTGCCATGAGTCCCGACGCCCAAGGAAAGGGCGTACACATCCGCGCGGTCGACATGGCGTTGCCACAGGAGGAGCGCCTCTACATTCACAAGATCCGGGCGGCTGTGAGTTATGCGCGCTGCAATGGCCTTAATCGTATTACCGTCAACCCGGTGGTTGCGAAGGCGGGCATCGTCGCAGCCGGAAAGGCCTGGCAGGATCTGCTGCAGGCGCTGGGCCAGATGGGCTGGAGCGAGGAAAAGCTGCAGCAATGGGGTATCCGCGTGTTGAAGGTAGGCATGATCTGGCCGCTGGACTCCGAGGTGGTGCGCGAGTTTGCCGCTGGCATCGAGACGCTCGTTGTGATCGAGGAGAAGCGCCCCATCCTGGAAGATCAGATTCGCACCGTCCTCTACGGCCAGCCTGGACCGCCGCGCGTGATAGGCAAGCACTTTCACGGCAGTGTCTTTGACAGCGCCCGAGGCGCTATCGCATTCCCGGATTTCGGAGAGATATCGCCTCCGCTGGTGAGCCATGTCCTCCGCGCTGCGCTGGGTGATTACATCCCCTCGCAGGAGCAGCAAGACCCCTCCCACGCGCACCACGGCGAAAAACTTGAGATGACACCATGAACAAGCCGCAACGCGCCCCCAGCTTTTGCTCTGGCTGCCCTCACAACCGTTCCACCCGCGTTCCCGAAGGCAGCCGCGCTCTGGCGGGTATTGGCTGCCACACCATGGCCATGCTGGCCGATCCGTTGACAACCACCACCGTCTCGCACATGGGTGCCGAAGGCGTGATGTGGCTGGGTCAACAACCATTCACTACTGAAAGACACGTCTTTGCGAACCTAGGTGATGGTACATTCTCACACTCCGGATTTTTGGCAGTGCGCCAGGCCATTGCCGCCCACGTACCCATCACCTACAAAATCCTCTACAATGGCTTCGTGTCCATGACTGGTGGCCAGTCCGTCGAGACAGGCCTATCACCGGCGCAAATCCTGGCCACATTGGCGGCTGAGGGCGTGCAAAAGATGGCGGTGGTCACCGACGAACCTCAGAAATACGAGAATGTCGAGCTGCCGTTGGGCGTGAAGGTGCACCATCGCAACGAGCTGGATACAGTCCAGAAGACCTACCGTGAATACGCGGACGTCTCCGTCATTCTCTACGACCAGCCTTGTGCGACCGAACGCCGCCGTTTGCGCAAGCGCGGGAAGTGGGAAGATCCCAACAAGCGTAGCTTCATCAATGCGGCCGTTTGCGAGGGCTGCGGCGATTGCGGCATTGCGTCCAACTGCATGTCCATCGAGCCGCTGGAGACCGAACTCGGTCGCAAGCGACAAATCAACCAGGGCACTTGCAACAAGGATTTTTCCTGCGTGGATGGATTCTGCCCCAGCTTCGTGACCGTCGAAGGCGGCCAACTGAAGAAGGATAAGCACCAAACCGCCCCGGCGAAGCCCGCATCCCCGAAGATGGAATGGGAGAGCGAACTGCCACTGCCGGCTGTTATGCCACTGACGCGGGTGCACAGCGTGCTCATTGCTGGCATTGGCGGCACCGGCGTCGTGACCATCGGGCAAACATTGGCAATGGCCGCGCACATCGATGGCTATTTCAGCTCGAACCTGGACGTGACGGGCCTGGCGCAAAAATACGGCGCGGTGCACTCGCACGTACGCTGGTCACCTCGACCCGACATGTTACACGCCACCCGGATCGCACGCGGGGAAGCGCAGTCACTTATCGGATGTGATTTGATCGTTGCCGCTTCCGACGAATCCGTGGGCACGATCGACATCGCTTCAGGCGGCGCTGTGGTCTGCACTGATATCATTCCCACCGCAGAGTTCACACGCAACCCGGACTGGACCATCAATGCGAACGCGCTCATCGCGCAGTTCCGCGAGCAGCTGGGCGATCGCGCATTACTCCTCGAAGGCCAGCGCTTGGCTACTACCCTCATGGGCGACCCACTTGCTACCAACATGTTCATGCTGGGTGCAGCATGGCAACTAGGTCAAATCCCGCTGAGCTTGAACGCAATCGAACAAGCCATCGAGCTCAACGGCGTGGCCATCACAATGAACAAGGAAGCCTTCACCTGGGGGCGACGGGCCGCTGTCAACCTCGCGCTGGTGGAAGACCTTGCCAAGGCTCGGAGGCCCTCCAAGGTCTTGCAGTTTGTGCCTCGCAACGAGCGAACTGTGGACCAGATCATGGGACACCGCGTCGGGCATCTGCAGGACTACGGGGTGAAAGCACTGGAGTCTCGCTACCTGGACTTGGTCAAGCGGGTGCGCAGCGTCGAGGCTTCAGTATCCAGCGCCGCCCAACTGACGGCGGCCGTGGCACACAACTACCACCGCCTGCTGGCCGTCAAAGACGAGTGGGAAGTCGCCAGACTCTATACCCATCCAGACTTCCAGTCCGCGCTGGCCGACCAGTTCGAAGGCAACTTCCGACTCAAATTTCACTTGGGCTCGGGGCCGTTTGCACGCCGCAACAAGGCCACCGGCGCCCTCGAGAAAAGTGAGGTCGGTGGCTGGATGATGGGTGTTTTCAGGCTCATCGCCGGCGCACGCGGCCTGCGCGGCACCTGGCTGGACCCTTTCCGCTGGAATGCCGAGCGCAAACTCGAACGGGCCCTGCTACAGCAGTACGAACGGGACATTGACCGGATGCTAGCCGAACTCAACAGCAGCAACCTGCTGCTCGCAGTACGAATTGCGCAACTACCCGAAACCATCCGCGGATACGGCCACGTGAAGGAGCGGCATGCAAAACAAGCTGAGGAGCAACGGCGCCGGTTGTGGGAACAATGGTCCAATGGAGTCGGAGCCGACAACCAAACTGCACAGCAGGCGGTGTAAGTCGCGTATCCGATACGCAGTGTTAATCAGGCGCATATACCGCGACCAGCGTGCATCTGGCGAAGCCATTCAGCAACGAATCTATCGTTCGAAGCTTTGTGAAATCGAGCGAAAATTTCTAGAAGCAGATGTTCAGCCGCCTGCTGTCTTTCCATCGTTGATCGGAATGACAGCACCCGTAATATAGCTCGACGCATTGGACGACCGTAACAGAGCCAGTCTCTTGACTTCGTGCGACAGAGCGAGGCGGCCAGCCGTCAGCGTCCATTCCGACTAGTCTCCCGGATAAAGGCTCACCTCTTTCTAAGTCTCCGCGAGCGAAGGAACAAAAGGGGTGGGCCCGCCTCCACCATCGTCACCTGAACGATCCGCGCTGCCGCTTTGAATCGCCGGGCTCACCGGCGGCGAAGGTCGCCGCATCTTCGTGGGCACCATGACTGTCGTGTTCGCCGGCAGTCATGACCGTCGCTCCAAGACGACCAACGTCGCTGCAGCGATGCAGGGCAAAAACATAATCTTCTTCATTGATCTCACTCAAAAGGTGTCGGTTCACACGCAAAGAACGCACGCAACGTCACGTCGGCATATTGTCGGGTCACGTCATGCACGGAATTGACGAAAACTGGAGTTATTGAAATCCTTTAAGACTCGTCATCATTTTTGGGATGGATCACCTGCTTGGCACGACCACGATGGCCTTCATCGCAGTCCATTCGATCACGAAGCCGTTCTGTTGAAGAGACTGAGATGCTAACGAGATCAAGTTCGACGCCCCCCATCTCAGCTCCGTCAGCACAGCGCTCATGGAACATGTCCCGGGTAGGTTCAAAGAATACTGCTCCGGAATTGAAGGTCCGGAAGACTGCGCATGCGCTGGGCCTGCGATTTCGCCTGCACAGGAGCGATCTACCGGGTACACCCGATCTCGTCTTCCCGGGCCGGGCGATCGCACTTTTCGTCAACGGATGTTTTTGGCATCGTCACGATTGCCCCCGCGCAACGATGCCGGCGACCAACGTGGAATTCTGGACGCGGAAATTCGAGGGCAATCTCGTCCGCGACAAGCGCAACGTTGCGGAGCTCAAGAAACTCGGCTGGCACTGTGTTTGTGTGTGGGAGTGCGAGACCAAGGACGACCGGAAACTGGCGGCCATCCTGAAGCGCCGCATCGTTGTCCGGAAGCCTCGCTAGAGGTGGGTCCTCGTTGATCTGATCGCCAGACGTCGCTGGATGAGCGGTCTGCACTCACCGACCGGGCGCCTCCCATAGGCCTGCAGCGACCGATATGACCTCCTGAAGATCTCCCCTTACTTCACTAGGGCAGCCGGTCTCCCTGACTGTCGAGGAAGTGCCGTTCCGGACACCCGCGTTGATGCACGCCGTCGGCCGGTTGCCCGGTCAGACGAAGGCTGACAGAGGCTGCGCCGCCCGTCAGTCGTCCTTCTGCCTGAAGGGTTCGAACTCGTCGAAGCCCAACCGCCCCAAGCTTTGGCCGAGCTTCTGGGCCACGCGAAGCGCTCGGCGCTGCTTAAGATCTGCGATCCATTCGAAGCGCTCGCCGTCGGCGGACTGGAAGAATGTGCCGCGCTTGCCCCTAACCCGACCCGCTGAAACGGTTCGCAGCGTTGTGTCTGGAACAAAACTGATCGACCGCGTCTGAGCGTAGGCCGTTGAAGGGGGCGACAACCCGATGCACGCTACTTTGCCCTTTCCGCTCATTATCGGAACGACCACCTCCGGTGCATCTTCCGTAATGACCAAAGGCATAAACAGAAACGGTGTCTCCACCGTCAGCCGAACAGAGTCGCATGATGCTTGCAGACAAAGAAGATACTTTTTGTCCTGCGTCACCACCACCGTCCCAAGTCCGAGTTGAGCGACTTTCTTACCCTTTTTGTACAGGTAGCTGCCTGGATGAGCCCTGATGCCCGTGAGCAACGCAAATTCCAGCATTGCCGTTCGCGCCTTCGCGCGATCAGTAGCGAATAGGGACGAGATTTCCTTTCGGAAGACCTTCGCCGCTGGTGGGTTAGCCGTGCTGATCGCACGGTGCGCAACCTGGTTGCCCTCCACCACCAGATTGACAGCGTCCTGCACCTTCACTTCATATTTCTCTAAAGCACCGCTTCTCTCATGATGCAGGCCTAGCGTCGCAGAGTCTCCGGCGATCTCCTGGATGCGAGCCGTGATCGCATTCGGACCAGCGAAGCGTTGAGCAACGTCTGTTTTGTCGACCGCACTCTTGAGATCGCTCAAGACGATATCCACGCCGTATTCCTCCGCATCGGGCGCGGCCGCAACGATCGCCCGATGGTGAAAGTACGGACCGTCCATCGCAGGCGTCATCTTTGCGAGCACGTGGTGAGTCGAATTCCGGATGGATGCGATCGTGGCAAGTGCAACGTTCGACAGCAGCCCTCCGGCAAGGTTCGCGAACTCCTGCACAAGGCGTTCCGGAAGGTTCTCTTCCCTCAACTGACGATCCCGGCGCGTGCCGCTCAACTGAACGCCGTGAGCCTTGAACAGGCAAACGATGCGCAAGCCATGTTTGCTTTCAATCCGGACCCCGTCCTTCTCGACGTCGTACTTGTTTCGATAAGGTTCCGGGATGGCGTCAAAAACCTTATCCAGAATTACATTGTTCGACGTGTCGCCCGTATAGATCGCGATCAGGCGGAGCCGCCCATTTCGGAGGTCGTCCGACCTGATAATCTCAACGATCATGCTGGTCGCAGCATCGCCGCTGTCGTTGTGAATCTCCCAGTCGAGGCAGACGATGTCTGCTCGCCGTGCTGCCTCGTTGACCTGCGTTCTGATGCTCTTGGTCTTCGGTGGCCGGATGATCGAACAGACCAGCCCAAGATTCATCGCAGACGCCACGAGAGCATCTGCATCGAGGTAATGCCGGATCCGGGACTTCTCTTGTGGATTCGGCGCGGCCACCGGTGTGCCACGCTTTGGCGCACGCAACCCAGGCTTCGGAGTGGCCGAGAGGTTAGGATTCCACGCCTCGTCGTCTACAACGATCATTGTATGCGCGAAGTCTCGCGCGGCCTCGACCCGATATTCCTGGAATGTCTTCGGAGCATTCTCGGTAGTCATTTACGTTTGCGCCCTGCTTTTGGAGCGGCTTCTTTGGCCGCTGAAATCCGAAACGTAGCTCCCTCACCTTCAACCCGCGGGTCGAGATCCAATCCAAAGCCGACCCGAGCGAGCGTTTGCCGGGAAATATGGAGGCCCATACCTCTGCCACCTGGTTTGCGGGAGAAATTGAGGGCGAAGATATTCTCGCGATCGCGGATTGAGATGCCTGGACCATTGTCGCGAACAAACAGATCTGTTCCCTCGGCGTCGAGCGTCACCGTTCGATCCCCGCGATTGCGTTGAAGCCAATAGATCGCGTTGTCGATCAGGTTCACGAAGACAGGGAAGATCGCGGAAGGGTAGCTTCGGAGATTGGATTTATTGAACGCCGCTGTGGCCTTGATCGAAATCCGATGGCGCTGCAGTCGGGGAGCAAACAATCGTTCGCAGAACTCGAAGATCTGCTTTCCGGATATGTCGACGGGTGATGAATTTGCGCGCCGATCAAGCTGGGTGAACAGCGACAGATATTCGTCGAGATGATCGAAACTGAGCCGGAGCTCCTGATGCAGATCGTTCAGTTCCGGATTTTCGGCAGCCCAGGCACCGAGTCTGCCGATCCCTTGTCGGATGCTGCCGACGTTCTTCTCGAATTCGTGACTGACCGTGTTCAATGCCAGACCGATCTGCGCAAGCTCGATGTCCGAGTCCCTGCGATCTCGCAGCTCCTCAAGCTCTTCCTCGATCGCAACGGTCAACTCGCTCGTGTCATAGCCATCATCGAGCCAGACGCGATTGACCTCATTCAATTGGTCCTTCAATCGCTCCAGTCGCGCGCTTTCGGACTGCTGCACCTCAACGATCTTTCGGGAAAGCTCTTCGCGAACCGCAGACAGGTCCTTCGTGCGCGTAGTGGAGCGATGCAGCTTGTCGATCTCGGCGACGACCTCATCAACGGTGTGATTGATCGCGTGGAAACTGTCCCTTGTCGTCTCTCGCACCTTGTTCGCGATCTGGGTCGACAGCGCGCCGATATCCGTCCGCAGGTTCCGTACCGACCTCAATGCTTCGTCCGAGAACTCCGATACCGCCGCGGACAATCGCGTCGCATCGTCGAGCGGTATGGCCGCATCCTTGGCTGCCTTGGATACGAAGGATTCGATCTCGCTTTCCGCCGGATCGAACGTGTCGGAGACCAGCTTCTCAAAGTGCGATGAATAGGAGCTCCACTCATTCGACAGAGCGCGGGAAAGGCTCACTCCACGGGGTTTGGCGATCGAAACCGACCGCTTGACCTCGGCAATTCTATTGCGAGCGGTCTTCTCAATCCGCATCAGCGCCAGAGCTTTCTGCTGCTGAGGAATCTTCTGCCTGATCACGCTCTCCGCTTCGGCCTTCGTTTCGGTGAATACGTCCTTGACCTGGCGCTCGGCGCTGCCCTCATCGAGAATGCTGAACACCTTGGAGATCGATTCCTGGAACGCCGCCCTCTTCTTTCGAACGCTTAAGGCCTGCTTTCGTCGAATTTCTTCGTTTTGATTGAGCTCGGCTCTGCGCTCGAAATGGGGATCGGCAAACTTCCCGTTTTCTCGGAAGAAATCCCCCGCCGTCTGGACGAAGAAATTCATCAGGATAGAACGGAGCTGCCTATATGCCGTGTTGTCTCGGAAGCCTTCGCGGCCTGCCTTTTCCGACAGCGCATCGTTCTTTCCGGCAGCCAATTCCACGAAGCCGAACATGCGTCGATACGAATAAAAATAGTAACCCGCGCCCAGCGTCCGGTTTCGCTCGATGTCCAGCCAGTCAAAATCCGAATCGCCGTAGGGCTGCACGCGAATTCCATCGCGATATATGTAGAGCCCACCAATTCGATCGAGCTTCCGCTTAAGTCTGGTGTGCTCTTCCGGAGGGACCAGCGAGTCCTTCGCCGCGCCTTGCATGTAGGCAAAGCTCATTTTGAAAGGACCACATTGCGTTTTCTTGCCGTCCGACTCGCTCCATGTGAGAACGTAGTCTTCCGGTTTCATCTGATAGACGCCGACCTTACCGCGAAACTGTCCGAACTCGTCGAACGTCCCTTGGAAATGATGATCGACTTCCTGAAACTCACCCGGCGTGAAGAACGCGGCGTCCCCAATGAGCTCGGACGGCGGAGCTTCTGATTTGTGGTCCCTGAATCTCGCAACGATCGGGGGCGCCCGATCCGGAACCATCGTGTTCGTGAAGCCGATCAGATTGCGTTCGAAACGCGTCGCTTTGCTTTCCGACTGCCGGCTGTCGATGTCCTCCCGGATGATCGGGTCCGCAGGCTGAATGAAGAAGTGCGTACCGCATCCGCCGCCGGTGAGCGAAGGCGTCCCCGCTCCCCATTCCCATTCGGTCGGATCAATCGAGAACAACGAAATTTGCCGC
>DASVNP010000058.1:0-50422 GCA_036383775.1 Paraburkholderia sp.
GGCGGTGATTCAATGCGAAGGCGGCGGTTCGTCGGTGAACAGGTCGGCGCTCGCCTCCAGCGCCACGCCGCCCAGGTGCTTGCCCTGAATCTGCCGCGCGATGATGTCGCCCACATAGGGCACCTGCGCGTCCAGCTTGACCATGGCGTACGCGCCGGGCGTGCCGGCGCCGACCACCTCTACGCTTTTCGCATAGTGCCCAAGTTCATGCTTGAGAAATTCCAGCACTTCCTGCTCACTGCACGATTGCGCGATGTTGCGCACGATCAGGTTCATTCTGCCTACCCTCGGTGGGCATGATGGCTTGAGCCGCGATCCGTGGATCGTACCCGCACCGGGCGCATGGCCGCGCGCTGTTTCGCTTGCGCCGCTGCGAGTTCGCGGATCAGTGCCGCACCGGCGGCGCCCAAAGCAGCCAAAGACAGATAGAAGGCGATCATTCAATTCTCCCCTGCAATTTTCGTCCTGTTTTCAGGATAGCCATAAACGGCAGCAAAAGCGATGCGACACAGTGTCGTAAAACGGGTTTTAAAAGCACCGTTAATGCACTGTACCTGAACAGGCGGCGTCAAAAACAGCAAAACATCTGTTCAGTTTGCAGTACAGGCCCGGCAAACGCGTCAGACGGGGACGCTGGCGTCAAAACCGGGTCACGACGCGCACCGCTACGGCATCCTGCGGGGGACGGGCGCAAAAGGCGGGCTGATCGTCTGGATCAGTCCGCCGCTTGCACATTGGCTGCGCTCACTCACTACGCCCTCCTGCCCCGCGGCACCTGGGCCGGCACCGCCGAATTAACACGTATGAACCGAGCGGCCGAGGACCGGCGGCCCTATGGCGCGTTCTCGCTCGCGGCGACTCGGGCGCTTTCACCTCCGGTGGCGACATCGAGCCGGCTCACGTCGCAAGACGTTTGACTGAAGCCCGAATAAACCACCGACCAGTTACCGACGATCGCGGCCCGCGCTTCCGCCAGGCTCAACTTGCCTTCGCACACGCAGCGCTTGAGCATGACAGCCGCGCGCGCCTTGCGGCGCTCTCCTTGCGGACCGGCCCACGGCAGAAGATCGAGATTGGAGGCGGCGTCCGGCGAACCGCCCAGCACGATGGGCACGCGCCGGTCGAGCGCGAAGGCCACCCCGTTGTCCGCATTGATGCCACGTTCCGCCAGCATGCGGTCCTTGTGCGCCATCAATTCGTTGAACGGCGGTGCCACCGTGTCCGCGTAGCCGGGCCGGCAAATCGTTTCGGCCACCGATTGCTGCGTGACACGTTCGTCGAGCATCGCTGCGTCTTGCGCATTGGCGCCGCCCGCACGCAACGCGAGCAGTGCCGTGAAGGCCAGTGCTAGTGCGGCGCGCGCGCTTCGAGCGGAGCGCGCGATGCCGCGCCGGCGCGCGAGCGCCAGTGAAGCCGCCACAGGTGTCCTGGTGGGTGAGTCGCCGAAAGGGTGGATGCGATGCCTGTCTGCAATGCCTGCGTTCATTCGTCGGCGCGCCGGCGGCGGCACGCAATAGTTCAATTCGCAGACTAATTAAAACACATTCAATATGGCGCGGTAAAAAAAGCCCGCCTGTGCACGGGGCACAAGAGCGATGATTTGCCAGGTTCGGGCGGGCTTCCTGAACAACATGCAGCGCTACTTCGGCACGCGCGCCTGCAGGGCGCGGATCCGGCCGAGCGCCTGCGAATTCGACACGGTCGCGTCGTACATGGCTGCAAGATCGGCCTTCAGCGCGGTGCGCGATCCGCCGTCGAGATAGACCATATGCCCCGACGGATAAAACCGCGCCGAGAGATTCTGCCGAACCTGCTGGCTGAGCAACGGCATTTGCTGCAGATCGAGCACGGTCTGGTAGAACGGCGTCACGTAATCGAAAAAGCCGTTCGCCGACAGCACCTTCAGATCGGGATTGAGCGCCATCACGGCGGCCAGGTCGCCGGCGGTGTACAGAATGATGTTGCCCTTCGCGTCGAGCCCCTTCTGTGCGCCGGTCGGATCGATATGGCTGAAATCCCAGTACTTGAAGGCCTGATCGTTCAGGTCGGTAAACGACGAATTCGACGTGTACTTCAACTGCTCATTCAGGTACACGTTCCACATTGTCGTGTAGACGCCGGTGACCGCGGTCATGGTCGGATCGTTGCCGCCGGAGTTCGGGTCGATCTTGCCGGCAATGCCCGTGTCGATCGCCGTCACGCGGCCGTCATATTCGCCAAGCGCGAGGCCCTGCGACTTCAGCAGCGTGGTCAGGAAAAGCGAATTGCCGCGGCTGTCGTACGACGAGATATCGAGGCTCCACGCCAGCAAGGTCGTCTTGTCGATGCCGGTGTATTCACTGAGTTTCTCGACGGTGGCTGCGTCTGTGGTCGGAAACTTGCGTAGCGCCGCCAGATAGTCGGTGCGCGCAAACTGCGCCACTTCCTCGGCGAACACGCCGAGATCGGTGGGCCGCGGCGCGATGCCGAGCTTCTTGTGATACCACGTGTCGGCCGCCGCCGTGGGTAGCGCGCCAACCGGATTGCCGGCCTGTGTGTAGTCGAGAATCGAAGATTGCAGCGTAATTCCGTTCAGATCGACGCCATCTTCGTGCAGGCGGTAAGCCAACACGCAACTACGCGCTGTGCCGTAAGACTCGCCGAACAGGTACTTCGGCGAGTTCCAGCGGCTGTTTTTAGTCAGAAAACGCTTGATGAACTGCTTGATCGAATCCGCGTCCTGGTCCACGCCCCAGAAGTCGCGGTTTTTCTTCGGCGCGATCGCCGCCGAGTAGCCGGTCCCAACCGGGTTGATGAAGACGAGGTCACTCTTGTCCAGCAGGCTGTCCGGGTTGTCTTCCATCGCGTAGGGCGCGGGCGGCGTGAAGCCGGGCATCGACGTCTTGATCCGGCGTGGCGCGAACGAGCCCAGCAGCACGAACACCGAAGATGAGCCTGGTCCGCCGTTGTAGAAAAACGTGACAGGGCGGGTTTCTTCCTTCTGGTTATCCTGCGTGAAGGCCACGTAGAACATGCTGGCTTCCGGCTGCGAGCTGCTCGGATCGACAATCACGAGGTGACCCGCTGTGGCCGTGTAGTTGATCTTGCGCCCGCCGATGCTGACCGAATGGTGCGTGACCGCCGCGGTTTCAGCGGTTTCAGTGATGGAATCGTCCGGCCCGTTGCCGTACGCAACCGGATCGAAGAACGGCTGGTCTCCAGCTTTGGCCGGCGTGCTGGCGGCCGCCGGTGCGGCCGATGCTTGAGAATTGTGCGACGACTGCGGACTAACGGAAGCTGATTCGGTAATCGTCATGATCGCTCCATGGTTTTGTTCACGTCTTGTGTGTCGTCCCCCGAAGGGGACGTCCTTCGGGGTATGTCTTGCAGACTATAGTGCGGCAGCCACCTTCTGACCATTCGGACTACCGAGTCCGGTGCAGGCATCCCAGCCCACGGATGCCGCGAAACTGCCATTGTTGCCTTGCGTAATGTCGTTGCACGCACCCGGCGCCTTGTACAGCCTCGCATTGATGAAGCCGGCCGGCTGCCCCTTCGCCGCGTTGACGCGCGCAATCAGCGCGGCCCACAGCGGCGCGACCGCGCTCGTGCCGCCCACCACCGTCTGCGTGCCGTCGATCAGCACGGTGTAGCCGGTAGTCGGCGACGCGTCGCCCGCCACGTCCGGCACGCCGCGCCCGCTGAGCGCCGTGCTGCTGCCGCTTGACGACGTGATTGTCAAACCCTCCTGCCACGCCGGCACCGGGAACGCCCGGCTCACGCCGCCGCCGCTCGCACCGCCTTGCGAGCCGTCGTTCCAGACCACTTCGCTCGAGATCGACGTGCCCGACGCGCTCAGGTGCGTGCCGCCGCAGGCCAGCACATACGGGCTCGACGCCGGAAAGTCGACCTGATCGCCGCCACCCGCGCCGTCGCTCGAACCGCTGTCACCCGACGCCGCGCAAACCGTCACGCCAAGCGCCGCGGCCGACTGCAGCACGCTGTTGAAGGCCTGCACCGACTGGCTGGTCCAGTTCGCTTCGGGGCCGCCCCAGCTGATCGAAATGACCGACGGCTTGTTGGCCGTGTCGTGCACCGCGCGGCTCACCGCGTCGATGAAACCGGCGTCGCTGTTCGGCGTGAAATACACCGCGATCGTCGCGCCAGGCACGATCGCTCCGACAATTTCGATGTCGAGCGTGACTTCGCCGTCCGGTCCATTCGGGTCGCCGCTCGGCTGATTGCTGCCCTGATCGACGCCGACCGCCTTCACCGTGGGCTCGGCTACCCCCAGGCTCGCGAAGTACGCCTTGAGGTCGCTGGTGTTATATCCGCCACCCAGCTCGATGATGCCGACGCACTCGCCGCCGCCGTCGCCCTGCGGAAAGTGGTAGAGCGACGCGAGTTGCGGCGGCGTGAACGAAACCTGCGCCCCTCGAGCCGGCTGGAACGGCGGCCGGATGCGAAAGTGCGGCCGCGCCTGCGGGCGGTTGTCGAGCCCAAGCACGGCTTCCACGACGCCGTGCAGATCGTCCGGCACGCTGATCGTGCCGGTGCGGCCACGAAACTGCCCAGTGGTGTGATGTTCGTAATGCTCCAGCTTGACGCCGAACGCGGTCTGGAACTGCGCAATCGTGCCGCCCAGTACGACCATGCGCGCGGCCGGATCTTCGCGCAGCACGGTCAAACCGTGAGCGGCGGCGAAGGACTTGACCTTGGCGACGTCGTCCGGCGCGGCGCCGTAGTCTTGCGCCAACGCCTCGCGCGAGAGCGGTTTCACCGAGGGGTCGCCTGCTTCGATCCTGCTCATCAGCGCGTCGAACTGCGCCTGCTGCTGCCGGCGCAGCATCACGAAAACCTCGATCCGCTCCGCCGGATCGCATTGCCCCACGACTTTCGAACCGGCTTCCGCCGTTCGCTCGCTGCCTGGCAGCGGGTGCTTGTTGACCATGGTGTCGACTCTCCTGTTAGCTTGACGGCCCGAGTCGCAATGCGGACTCCGGCACGGCACGCACCTGCGCAACCTCATTGCCCGATACCTGCGGCAGATTGCGGTTTCAAGGCCTGTGTCAAATCGTCCGACCTATCCATTCGAACACAGTTCCGGAACAGGCGACAGTTGTCCGAATGGCCAACGCGGTGTGGCATCAATACTTGTTGCGCAGGCTCACGCTATGATGCTGAAGCGGCAATCCAGCCGTTACATTGCCTCGCGCGCGAACCGCGCGCACGATCGAAGAATCAGAGGGAACCCCATGTCAATTTCGATGTATCAAGCGTCGCTGCCCGTGTTGATTCGCGGCCTGACGAACCTGCAAGCCATTCTGGGCAAAGCCGAGGCGCACGCCGCCGCAAAACAGATCGAACCATCGGTGTTCACGAATGCCCGGCTCGCACCGGACATGCTGCCGCTGGTGCGCCAGGTCTATATCGCGAGCGACACCGCGAAAGGCTGCGCGGCGCGTCTGGCCGGCGTCGAGGCGCCCAAGTTCGAAGACGTCGAACAGACCTTCGAAGAGCTGATTGCCCGCCTTCAAAAGACGATTGATTATCTGAAGGAATTCAATGCAGGGCAGATCGACGGTTCGGAAGAACGCGCGATCACGCTGAAAATGCGTACCGGCCCAATCGAGTTCACCGGGCTGTCCTATCTGCTCGGTTTCGTGCTGCCGAACTTCTATTTCCACGTTACGACGGCCTACGACATCCTGCGTCACAACGGCGTCGAACTCGGCAAGCTGGACTTCCTCGGCGGCATCAAGTAAAGCCCCCAAGCACGCACGCATCGGCAAGCTCAGACGCGCGGCTGGAAGGCAATGACCGCCATGCCGGTCAGCGTCAGCAGAACGCCGGCCGCATCCCACAGCGTTGGCCGCACCTTGTCGACGCACCATAGCCAGGCAATCGCCATCGCCACGTAGACACCGCCGTAAGCCGCGTACACGCGACCCGCGGCGGTGCCGTGCAGAGTCAGAAGCCAGGCGAACAGCGCGAGGCTGAGCGCGCCGGGCACCAGCAGCCAGATGGAACCGCCCTCTTTCAACCAGCGCCACGGCAAATAGCAACCGACAATTTCAGCAATGGCGGTCACGGCGTAAAGCAGAAAAGTTTTCATCGACGGGTGGAAAGCGAGTGATTGTGTGTGCCGCCGCGAAACGCGCGCGGCTTTGTGCCGGCTTTATTAACACAATCAGTCTGCTTGCGGGCGTGACGCTGCGCCGTTGCCCAGCGGCCCAGTGTGCGGTCACGCCGCGATTCGTGTGGCCTTAGTCCAGCGAAAGCCGCAATGCGAAACCGATCAGCGCCGCCGAGAAGGTCCAGCGCTGCAAAGTCTGCGCAAGCGGATGAGTCCGCATCCAACCGGCAATCCGCGCGGCGCCGATGGCATACATCGCGTCGAAACACGCACCGACTGCAACCAGCACCAGACCAAGCTCGATCATCTGCAAGGCAACCGGCCCGGCCTCCGGGCGCACGAACTGAGGCAGCAGAACCGAGCAGAACAGGAGCGCCTTCGGATTCAGCAGATTGGTCAGCAGGCCCTTGACGAAAGCCGCCCGCAACGGGCGCGACTCGGCGCTCGCGGCACCGTCCCCATTAGCGCCGGCATTACCGCCCTGCGGCAGCGCGAACACCGGCGAGCGAAAAATCTGGATACCCACCCACGCGAGATAGACCGCGCCGCCATAGCGCACCACCTCATACAGCCACGGCGCGTTGCGCAACAGCGCGGCAACACCGCACGCCGAGAGCGTCACGTGCGTCGCGCGCGCGAGGCCAAGCCCGCCGGCAGCCGCGAAGCCACGCCGCACGCCGTGTCCGATACTGGTTTGCAACACCAGCGCCATGTCCGGCCCAGGCACGGCATAGACGACAATCAGCGCCGCAATATAGACGGCCAGCAGGTGTGCGGAAATCATCAGAGCCTCCAGTTTTCGAGGCCTCTATCTTGCTATCGCCCGAGGAGAGTTTGCTGGCGAGTTGCTGGTCAGACGACTTCTATTTTGGAGGAATACGCTAATATTGCGGCTTCAGATCGAGCTTTTCCCTAAACCGTCACGAGCATCGTCGAACCATGACCAGCGACCTCGATAAAACCGACCGCGCGATCCTCGCCGCGCTGCAGAAAGATGGCCGCATATCGAATGCGCGGCTCGCCGAAGTGGTCGGCCTGAGCGAGACACCCTGCGCGCGCCGCCTCAAGCGCCTCGAAAACGACGGCTATATCGATCAGTACCGTGCAATGCTGTCCCGCTCGGCCCTCGGCCTTGGCGTGATTGCGTTTGTCTACGTGCGCTTTGCCGTGCACGACCGCGCAACGGCCACGCGCTTCGAACGCGAGGTGCAGGCGATCCCCCGGATCCTGGCGTGCCACAACGTGTCCGGCAGCGCCGACTACATCTTGCAGGTGGTGGCGCGCGACCTCGACGACTACGGCACATTCATGCGCGATGAGATGCGCAGCCTGCCAGGCGTGACATCGGTGGAATCGGCGCTGTCGTTGCGGGAGGTGAAGGCCAACGGCGCGTTGCCGCTGTCCTGAACGCGAGCGCAACAGAACGTGGCATAGTCACGCCTTTGAAACGGCGCGAGCCGACTCGAGCGGACCCGACCAATACGGAGTTTTCATGGATCACGAAAAGGCGCGAGCCGAAGAAACCGCGGCGATGGCACGCGTAATGACCGCGACCCAGCGGGTGCAGTCGGCCTTCGCGTCGCTGCAATCGCAGTTCCCGCCGGCCGGCAGCGGGCAGCCTTCGCAGTTCGCGCTGCAAACGTTCGACGCCGCGCTGCAGGAACTCGAAGACGCTCAAGCCGCATTCGACGAAATGCTCGGCGACCTGCTCGACGGCAATCGTTGATCGGCGTAGCGGTTCTATTCACTGCATAGCTGCGGCGTAGCGCGCGAGCGATGGCCGTTTCGGTTTCCACGGAAGCGGCCATCGCGTAATTCGGAGACGCGCGGTGGACTTGGCCGTTAGTTGCGTATCAACATCCGGGAGATGGAAATCCCGCAAGGCCGGACCACCCTCCCCGGCCTGATCAGTCACGCTGTAATCCCGCTACCGGATGCCGGTCACGGCCACGCATCCGTCACGCTTCATCCGTCACAATTTTCGGTTCGCACAGAATTGGAAAGTTGACCGAGTTCGCGACATAGCACTTCTCGTGCGCCACATGGTGCAAGTGCTCGGCCAGTTCGAGATCGCCGCCTGCGCGAATGACAACGTGCGGGCGTAGAACGATCTGCGAAAAGCGTCCTTGCTCCGGAGAGTCGAGCATCGTGCCTTCGGCATTGTCGCGATAACTCAGAACGACAACTCCCGCGTCCGAGCAAAGATGCAGATACCAGAGCTTGTGACAGGCAGACGCCGAAGCGACCAGCAGATCTTCCGGATTCCACCGGTTTGCGTCGCCAAGAAACGCGGCGTCCGAAGAGCCGGGAATGTCGGGCTTGCTCCCCGCCGCGATGATGTGGTCCCGGCCATAGTCGCGGTATCCCGAAGTGCCACTGCCGCGATTGCCTGTCCACTGCACCGACACCTTGTATTTGTGCTCGCCGTACGCCATGCAATTCTCCTTGACTGTTGATCCGGAATTGAATTCGCAACACGTGCATTCTATATGCACGCAGCTTTTTGGTATACCATTATTCCAACCAAAGAGGACTCTCGCATATGGACCACAAACTGGATTCGACGGCCGACGCCATCGCCGTCTCGCTTCGCGAACTGATCGCGGCCGGAGAACTGGCAGACGGCGCGCGGCTGGTCGAGCGCGAACTCGCCGATCGGTTCGGGGTGAGCCGGGTGCCCATGAGAGAGGCCATACAGAAGCTCGAGGGCGAAGGGCTGGTCGAGCTTATGCGCAATCGCGGCGCCGTCGTGCGAACGTTGACGGAGTCCGACCTGGACGAGATTTACGGCCTGCGCATGTTGCTCGAAGGGGACGCCATCTTCCGCGCGGTCAAACGCATGGACAGCGAGACGTTGTCGCGCGCCGAACTCGTTCATCGACTTCTGGGAGACGCGGATGCCGCACAAAAACAGGGTGAACTGAATCGCGAGTTTCATGAACTGCTATACCGCCCGTGCGCAAACGGGCGGCAGTTGAAAGCGATCCGCGAACTACGCGCTCAGGTCGAGCGCTATGAACGATTGCAAAGCACCTTGCTCGCCGACACACCAGCCTTCCAGGACGAGCATCTAAGCATTCTCGAGGCATGCATGGCCGGCAACGCCCGCCTCGCGCGATCGTTGACGGTGGAACATCTCGCGTCGGCGAAACGCATCGTTCTGCAACTGGTCCGGGACGAGTGATGACAAAGGTGTAACCAGCACATGCAAAGTTACACAAACCCTTACAAAGCAACACGCGCTTCGTGTGCACCGGGCGCTTCGCGATGGCGTTATTGCTGTCATCTACTCGCGGAGTCCAACATGAACACGAACCTCTCTTCCAGCAATCCGCAACGCAGCCGCATTCACCCGCTGGTCGCCGGCGCGGCGGTAGCCGTCATCCTGGCGAGCGCCACCGGCATAGCGGCCATGACCGGCCTGCTGCCGACTTCGCATGCCGTCACGGAACCCGCTTTGCCGGTCACGGCGGCCGCGCAAGTCGCCAGCGCACCGCTCGCGGCACCCCAGCCGGCCCCGGTTCAGCAAACGGCGCAGCAAATCACGCAGCAACCGGTGCAGCAAGCCGCCCCTGCCCGGCCGCCGGTTCACCACACGCACCGCCCCAGCCCAACGCCCGCGCCGAGCTACGCAAACAATCAGGGCTACCAGGCAAACTATAACGACCCGGCACCGCGGCCGGTTGCCGCCGATCCGTATGCAGGCGAAGTGGTCGCGATCAACACGGTGCAGTCGCCCGAGCCGACCACGGGGCTCGGCGCACTCGGCGGAGCCGTTGCCGGCGGCCTGGTCGGCAATCAGATCGGCGGCGGCCGCGGCAAGATCCTCACGACGATCGCGGGCGCGGTCGGCGGCGGCCTCGCCGGCAACGGCATCGAGCACGCGGTGCGCAAGCAGACCACCTATGAAGTCCAGGTCCGCATGCAGGACGGCAGCTACCGCAATTTCAGCTATCAGACGCAACCGGCCGTGCAGGTCGGCCAACGCGTCCACGTGTCCGGCGATTCGCTCAGCGCTTCGTGAAGCTCTGACGGGCGTCCAGAAAGCATAAGGCGGCTCCCTCGCGTTATGATCAACCGTTACGCCAGAACGGCTGATCGCGCACGATGGAGCACGCCTACATCCACCTTCTGCATCTGCTAGCCGGCCACCCGGCGTGGACGCTCACGGTCATCTTCCTCGCCGCCTTTCTCGAGGCGATCGCCGTTATCGGCACCTTCATTCCCGGCAGTACCGCCATGTTCCTTGCCGGCGCCCTCACCGGCACCGGCTCGCTCAGCCTCGTCTGGGTACTCGTGTGGGCGATCGCGGGCGCCATCGCCGGCGACGGCATGAGCTTCTGGCTCGGTAGCCGCTACAAGGATCAGATCGCCCAGCTCTGGCCATTCGCCAGACACCCGGAGGTGCTCGAGGCAGGCCATCGCTACTTCAGGAAACATGGCGCCAAGAGCGTCGTGCTGGCGCGCTTCATCGCCCCTTTGCGGGCGATCGTGCCGGTCGTGGCGGGCATGCTGGGCATGACGCCGTTGCGCTTCTACGCCATGAACGTGCTGTCGGCGCTGATCTGGGCGCCCGCCCATATCCTGCCGGGCGTGGTATTCGGCGCCTCGGTGCTGTTGGCCGGCGCGGTGTCGTTCCGGCTGGTCGTCATCCTGGCCCTGCTGGTGGCCACTGTCTGGCTGAGCTTTCGCGTGGCGGGGTTCCTGCTCTCGCATGCCAACGCATGGTCGAGCGCGGCGGGCCGCAATCTGGGCGCCTGGGCCTGCCGGCACCCGGGACCGTTTGGCCGTTTCGCGCGGAAAATGCTCGACCCCGCAACGCCCGACGCAAGCAGCATCCTGCTGGCCACACTCATCGTTCTGGTGTCCGGGGCGCTCTTTTTCGGGGTGCTTGACGACGTCATCAGCGGCGATCCGCTCACCCGGGTCGACCTCTCCGTTTATCACTTCCTGCAATCGGTCCGCACGCCCTGGGGGGACACCGTTCTCGCGGGTCTGTCGACGCTCGGCAGCACCATCACGCTGGGGGCGCTGATCGTGACGGTCACGGGGTGGATGCTGCTGGAACGGCGTTGGCGCACCATCGGCTACTGGCTCGCGGCGGTCGTATTTTCCCAGCTGCTGATCTTCGCCTTGCAGTTCGCCATGCACCGCGCGCCGCCCAACGCATTGATGGGCGGCGCCTACGTGTTTCCGAGCAATCACGTCGCGGCAACCGTCACCGTCTACGGCTTCCTCGCCTTTCTCCTCGCGCGCCGGGTCGGCATGCTGGAGGGCATGCTGGTGGCAGCCGCCAGCACCATGGTGGTGATCGTGGTCGCACTGGCGGGCGTGTACTTCGGCAGGTACTGGGTGTCCGACGCCATCGGCGGCGCCGCGCTCGCGTACGCCTGGGTGGCGATCATTGCACTCACGGCCATGTGGCGGCACCCGCAAGCGCCGCCGGAGCGCCCCTTCATGCCGGTCGTGGTGCTGGTGGTCATGCTGGTCAGCGTGGGCGCGCAACTCGGCTTCAGTCTGGGCGCCCCGCCGGCGGACAGCATGCAGCGCCCGCCGCCCGTGCTGGTCACGCAATCGCAATGGACGCTCACCGTGTGGAAGCACCTGCCCTGCTACCGCTCGGATATGGGCGGCGATCTCAAGGAGCCGCTCACGCTGCAGTGGGTATCGAACCTCGATTCGATCCGCGGGCAGCTGCGCGCTCAGGGCTGGGTCGAGGGCACGGACCTGTCGCCGCACAGCCTGCTTTCCCTCGCTTCGCCCAATGTCGCGGCCACGTCTCTGCCGGTCCTGCCGAAGCTCAACAATGGCGTGCCTTCAGCGGCCGTTTTCATGCGTCCGGGCGATACCCGCGACGAGCGCGACGTGCTGCGCTTCTGGCCCAGCGGCTACGCGGTGGGCGACGGGACGTCCGCGACGCCGCTGTGGGTCGGGGCTTTCGCGCACGAACGGCTGGCGCGGCGGTCGTGGCCGATCAACATCGTGCGAGTGGACAGGGACTGGAGTTTGCCGGATGCGCACGCGACCTCCAGTGCGGACCTCGGGGCCGCGCTCGTTGCCACGGTGAGTTGCCACGGTGTGCCGGTGTCGCTGCTCGTCTCGCAGATGGAATAAGCGCGTTCGCTGGTCCGCGACGGGAATCGCCCTGCGCTCAATCAGTTACGGCACCTACCCAGGACTTGTCCACATAGATATGAACATTTTCTGTGGATAAAGTCGGCCGGCGGCTGCCTCGGTCGAGCCGCCTTGGTCAAGCCGCCTTGGCCAAGCCGATATACCGCGCCTGCGGTTCGATCCCAATGTCTGCAGCCAGGAAAAACGGCAACTGATTTTCTAGGCAATGCGAACCAACAGACGGGCATATCGCGTCAGTTTTCTCTAGAGTTAAAGAGTCGCCCGTGAATCCGGCGCGGCACCACGCCGCTGATTAGTCCAGCGTAAGTTCATCCTAAGGAAAATAGCCAAATGAGAGCATCTTTACACACGGAAATATTGACCTATTCCGACTACCACGCCGGTGCCAGCCTGCATCAAAACAGTGCCCCTTTGGCACTCAAACACATAATCAGCCCGGAAGAGATCCGGGATAATCTGCCCGCCAACCAAGGCGGCATCGGGTTTCTGTTTCACGCTACCGACTGGGATACTCTTTCATTTTCATTTCATAATGTGAAGCGTAGAGACGCGTCATTCGAAGAGGAGCTTTGGAACACCAAACCGTTTATTGCGTCGCCGATTTATTCAGGTTCACAGATTATCGGCGCCAATATCGCCTGCCCGGTGCCCCTCGAAATGTGGCTGGGAAGTCCGCGCGGCATCAAGCGATTCCGCGAGACCCAATTTTTCCCGGCGTTGGAACTGGCACGACAGGCGGGTCTGAGCATGGTCGCGATGGGCGCCTCCACCCCTTACGCCTGCAACTACGGCGCCCTGCCGCGCGACACGAGGCCGCCTCATATCACCACGGGTCACGCCGCCACCGCCGCAATGCTCAAAGACTGGGCCATGCACTGCTGCAATGAACTCGACCTCGAGTTCGGCAGGACCAGGCTCGCACTGTTCGGGGCGGCCGGGCGCCTTGGCACGACCGTGGCCAAGTACGCGCTCTACAAGGATGCCCCCAGGGAGCTGGTCCTGATCGACTTGCCGGACAAGCTGAACCTGCTCAATGACCAGGCGAGGGAGCTGATGGCATCGGACCTGCTCGGCAAAACCCGGGTTTCGGTGCATACGTTCAGTCCGGACACCCCATTGCCACAGTTCGATGGGGCGATACTTGCCAGCAGCACCAGCGTGCCGTACCTCACCGCCGCCGATCTCAAGCGGGCCCAATTCTGGATCGACGACTCCCATCCGCGGGCAGCCAGCGTGGAGGCCGAACTCGCGTCTCGCGAACATACGCTATATATTGAGTGCTTCGCCCGTGGCCCTGCCGGACTCAATACAACGTTCCCATTCCGGCTGCCGACCACGCGCGATTGCTACACGTGTTTTGCCGAAGGCTACTCCGCCTGGCAGGAAGGCATTGCTTCCGACTTCATCATCGGCAGCCCGCCCGTGTGGTCGGTGTCCTACACGCACGGTCTCCTGAAGAAATACGGATTTACGGTCGGCCCGTTCCACGGCAAAAACGGTTCGCCGGTCAGCCTGGAGACGCAACACCGCAGCAGGCATGAATTGATGGGGTCGTAAATGTTATTGGAGGCCTGATGGTCATACCGCGCGAAAGCATGCGGGACGTGCTGGAACGAAGCCGGTTTGCAATTCGATGGGGCGGCGCCCTAGGCCTCCTGTGCCACCCCATCTACTACGTAGTCTGGACCTATGTCCTGCCCCAACCCTACGACAACCTCTACCTCCGGCTGAGCGCGGCGGCCCTCTGCATTCCGCTGGTCTTCCAGGCACGCTGGCCGAAGCGCTACAACCATCTTTTGCTGATCTACTGGCATTGCTGTCTGATCTACGTGCTGCCGTTCGTCTGCACGTTCCTCGCGATCCGGAATTCATTCTCCACCATGTGGATGATGACCGAGGTCATGATGATCTTCATTCTCGCGCTGTGCATCGACAGTCCGTTTTTGCTGATGGGTTGCATCGGCATCGGCGTATTGGCCGGCGCGCTGGCCGCAGTGTTCAGCTCTCCGGTTCCGATCGTCGTGAGCCCGGCCGATCAGTCGAACCTCGCGCTGCTGCCGGTGGTTGTCTTGTGCAGCATGGCGTTTAGTCACGCGATCAGCAAAGGCCGTATCTTCGTCGAAAAGAACCGGGCCTTGCAGGCGCTCGCGGGTTCGATCGCCCATGAAATGCGCAACCCCCTCGGCCAGTTGAAGCACGTTCTGGATCGGGTGGAAGAGGCGCTGCCGGCCACGGTGGAGTCGAGCCGTTCGTCGCCGCTGTCGCACGACGGTGCGGCAAGCCTGTATCGGCATCTGGCGCACGGGCAATTGTCGATTGAGCGGGGCCTGCGCATTATCGCGATGACGCTCGACGAAGTCAGCGCCAAACCCATTCGCTCGGACGGCCTCGCTTATCTGAGCGCGGCGTCCACCACGCGCAAAGCGTTGGAAGAATACGGTTTCGCCGACGAAAAGGAGCGCGACAAGGTCAAGCTCGTGGTGCTGGAGGACTTCACCTTCAAGGTCGACGAAACGGTCTACCTGTTCACCCTGTTCAATCTGATCAAGAACGCGCTTCATCACATTGCCACGCATGCTTCAGCCACGCTCACGCTCACGGTCGACCGGAACTCGGTCATGGTGCGCGACACCGGCGCCGGCATTGCGCCTGAAATACTGTCGCACCTGTTCGAGCCGTTCCGCACGTCTGGCAATTCGGCGGGCACGGGGCTCGGGCTTGCCTACTGCCAGCGCGCCATGCATGCCTTCGGCGGCACCATTGGCTGCCGCTCGGAAGTCGGAAAGTACACAGAGTTCACGCTGCGGTTTCCTGTGGTCTCGAAGAGCGAAATCGAGGACTACGAACACAAGATCTTTGAACGCGCCACGCCGGTTTTCAGAGACAAGCGCATTCTTCTCGTCGACGACGACGCCGGCCAGCGCATGCGAACCGGCCGCGCGTTGCTGAAGGTGGGCGCGCATGTCAGCGAGGCGGAAAACGGCGAAGTGGCGCTGGCCGTGCTGCGGGAGTCCGCGCCCCACGACCTTGTCCTGATGGACATCGACATGCCGGTGCTGGATGGCTATGCGGCCACCGAGCGTATTCGCGCCGACCATGAATCGCCGAACTGGGACGTGCTGATTTCCGCCTACACGGCAGAGCCCGGCACCGTGGCGCGCGTGCTCGCCCGGCGCGCCGGCATGGACGAAATCATCAGCAAATCCTCCAGCGTGCTGGAACTGATCACCTCGGTCCAGGCGCTCTTCGAAAACGGCAACCGGCATCATCTGAGCCAGAAAACCGACGCGTTCGACGGCAAGTCGATCCTGGTCGCGGACGACGACACCTACAGCCGGCTGGTGGCCAAAGCCTATCTGGAGCGATGCGGTGCGAGCGTGGTCGAGGCCGAACATGGGCAGGCCGTGCTGGCCCGCTTGCAGGAGCACGGTGTCATCGACGCCATTGTGATGGACATGAATATGCCGGGCATGGGCGGCGTGGAAACGACCGCGTCGATTCGCGCCCGCACCGACTCCTACGCCACCGTGCCGATCATCGCCCTCACCAGCCAGTCGGACGACGACGCCGTGCGGGCCTGCCTCGCGGCGGGCATGAACGAGGTCATGATCAAACCCGTGCATGGCGGCTCGCTGTACATCTGCCTCGCCAGACAATTGACGCCGCAACGAGTGGTGAACGTTGCCGCCAAAGCAGCGCCTGCACCCATTGCCGTCGCGCCGGCCAGCGCGCTGCCTGCCATCCGTGAAAGCGATCTGCTCGACGAGAAACACCTCGAAGAACTGGTGATGCTCGATCTGCTGGACGAGTCGTTCCTCAAAGGCATCGAGCAGATTCGCCTGCTCGTGGACCGACTCGAGATCAGTAAGGACGCCGCCGATCTCGAAGCGACGCACCGCGCCCTGCACCTGCTGCTTGGCGTGAGCGGCAATATCGGGGCGAAGGCGCTGCATCAGTTTGCGCGCCAGATCTATCCGCGCGTGGTCGAGGGCGCGTGGCCCGCGGAGGACAACTGGCTGGCGCGCATCGGCCTGCTGGGCGGACGTTCCGCCGACGCACTGCAAGGGTATTTCAACTCGGCCAAGACACGTCGCGATCATCGCGACTTCCTGAACGATTGATGCCGCTCAGGTGCCACTCAGGTGCCACGCAGGTGCCAATGAGATGCCGACGAGCGCCCGTCGGTCTGACTGGATGCTATTGCGCCTGACTGCTGGACGGCGCCTCGCTGTCACCGGCATGCATGCGGCCATTGAAACTCGGAAAACTCATCGTGACCGTGGTGCCGGCACCGTAAGTGGAATCGATCCGCAGGCACCCGCCGAACGATTGCATGATCCGGTTGCAAAAGATCATGCCCATGCCGTGGCCGCCCGCCCCGCCGTAGGTGGTAATGGGGTCTTGCAGCAGACGTGCCTTGATCTCGGGCGCGATCCCCGGCCCGTTGTCGCGAATCCTGATCTCCGGCTCGGGGCTCGCCGCGACTTCGAGATGCAACGACGGCGCATCCGTACCGTCGAGCGCGCGCAAAGCATTGGACAACAGCGACGACAGAACGAGCGCCACGCAGTTGGGCATGGCATGCACGACGAAATCGCCCGCCACGTCGACCTTGATCCAGTCGCGCTGCGATGCGACAAACGGATAGGTGTCGAGCAAGGTGGCGATCAGCCGGGTTGCCCTCACCTCGCGGGCACCACCGCCCGAGGCGGACTGCTGGCCACCGCTTTTATGCACCGTGGCCCAGAACGACGAGATCAGCGTCAGGCAGTACTGCGCATTGTTCAGCATGGAGCTCGCCGCCTGACCGATCGCCTTTTGCCGTTCCGGATCATATTGCTCGCCAACGTCATTCTCGACGGAGCGCGCAAAGAGCGAGATAGTCGCGAGCGGCGTGTTCAATTCGTGGGCGAGAAAGGCGAGCGTCTCGTCCATGGCCAGCAGCCGCTGTTGCCGGGTCTCCCGCTCGGTATAGCGCACGATCGCCAGTTGCAGGACCTCGCGTACCATGTCGGTCCGAAGCGGCTTTTCGAGGATGCGGAAGATATCGCCGGTATTGACCGTCTGCAGCAGCATGTCCTTGTCGGCGTACGCGGTCACGAGTATCCGCATGATTTGCGGATACTCCTGCGCCACCTGGCGCAGCAGATCGTCGCCGTCGCGCCCCGGCATGCGGAAATCCGTCACCAGCACGGCGATTTCCGAGCCATGCCGGCCCAGCACGGCCATAGCCTCGTCGGCGCCGGAGGCGACATGCACGCTGTAGTCCGCGCCGATTGCCCGGGCGAAGTGGTTGCGCGACATCTCGTCGTCGTCGACGAAGAGAATGGCAAACGGGGGCTGCATAGTGTCACTCATCGCATTCTCGGCGCATCGCGGCAGGTCGAAATCGAGTGTGGAAGTATAGGGGATCGCGCGGGGGAAGCCTACGGCAGCGGCCCACACCGCGAGCGGAAGTAACAGATCGAAACCGCGGTTAAAACTGAGGTTACCAAAATAAGGTCCACAGTCGGATAGACTCTGCTTTTGTGATTGTCTGAATCACTGTCGCCGCTATCGGCGATACCCCGGCCTGGGAGTTTGTATGACGCTCTTCGACAGCAGTTGGCCCGGCCGTCCATTGACGGCGTTCGCTGGATGCCTCGGCTCCGCCGGGAGCGCGTCATGAGCGAAGCGCCGTCAACTCGGGCAGAGCGGCCGCGGCGCGGCCGCCTGATACTCGCCGTCGTGGTGCTGGCGCTGATCGCGCTGGTGATCATCCATCTGCTTCGCTCGAAGACGCAAAAACCCGGTGCGGCACCCCAGGTCGTTACGGTCGCCACCGCGATCATCGGGCCCATGCCCGAAACGCTGAGCGAGCTGGGCACGGTGACCCCGGTCGCCACGGTGACCGTGCTGCCACAGTTGAGCGGCTATCTGACCGCCGTCGGCTATCGCGAAGGCGAGGAAGTCCAGAAAGGGCAATTCCTCGCGCAGATCGATCCGCGCCAGTATGAAATCAGCAAGCGCCAGGCCGAGGCCCAACTGGCCAAGGACAAGGCGGCGCTCGCCCAGGCCCGCGCCGACCTCGTGCGCTTTACGCAATTGAATGAGCGCAAGTCGATTGCCGAGCAAACCTATGCCGACCAGCAGTTTCTCGTCCAGCAGGACGAAGCGGCCGTGAAGGCCGATGAGGCCAACATCGCGCAGTTCGAACTCGACCTGATCTATTGCCACATCACCGCGCCGGTGGCCGGCCGGGTCGGGCTGCGCCTCGTTGACCCAGGCAACTACGTGACCGCCTCGAGCCAGCCGGGCATTGCCGTCATCACCTCGATGAAGCCGACCACGGTCGAATTCACCGTGCCGCAAAGCGCGCTCGACAAGGTGTTGCAGCGCAGCAAGTCAGGAGCCCAGCTGCCCGTCACGGTATTCAGCAGCGACAATACGCGGCAACTGGCGACCGGCACGTTGTACGCAATCAGCAACCAGATGGCGACCGCGACCGGCACCGTCACACTGCGCGCAAGCTTCCCCAATGATGACGAAGCCCTCTTCCCGAACGAGTTCGTCAACGTGAAGCTGCTGGTCGACACGCTGCAGAACGCGGTGCTGGTGCCCACCCCCGCGATCCAGAACGGCGCGCCCGGCGACTACGTGTACCTCGTCAACGCCGACAACACGGTATCGGTCCACAAGGTCACGCTGGGACCGGGTGACGGCCAGCACACGGTGATCGCGACGGGGCTCGCCGCGGGCAACGTGGTCGTCACCGACGGCATGGACCGCCTGAGCGACGGCATGAAGATCAAGGCGAGCTCCGCGCGGCCGGCGTCGGATGCGGCGGGCGCATCGTCTGCGGCATCGGCAACGGCAGCCCCCGCCTCCGCCGTCCAACGGATGCGTCCGGCGTCCGCGCCCGGCACGGCCGCACCAGGCCAGGCATCAACGGCTTCGTAGCGCCGCGCCGCGATGAATTTCTCCCGGCTGTTCATCCTGAGGCCTGTGGCGACGTCGCTACTGATGATCGCGCTCGTGCTCGTGGGGCTGGTCGCGGTGCGCTTCCTGCCGGTCTCGTCGCTACCCGACGTCGACTATCCGACTATCCAGGTCCAGACCTTCTACCCGGGCGCCAGCCCGAACGTGATGGCGACCACCGTCACCGCGCCGCTCGAGGTCCAGCTCGGCGAGATTCCCGGCCTGCAGCAGATGGTCTCGTACAGCTCGGAAGGCGCGTCGGTCATCACGCTGCAATTCGATCTCTCGCTGAATCTCGACATTGCCGAACAGAACGTCCAGCAGGCCATCAACGCCGCCAACAGCTTCCTGCCGAGCGGCCTGCCCGCGCCGCCGACCTACGCGAAGGTCAACCCGGCCGATCAGCCGATCCTCACGCTCGCGGTGACCTCGAAGTCGATGTCGCTGACGCAGTTGCAGGACACCGCCAACAATCGTCTCGCCACCAAGATCTCCGAAGTCCCCGGCATCGGTCTCGTGACCACGGCCGGCGGCAACGTGCCAGCGGTACGCGTCGAAGCGGATCCGCAGAAGCTCGCCGCCTATGGACTGAATCTCGACGATTTGCGCACCTTGCTGGCCAACGTCAACGTCAGCCAGCCGAAGGGCAATTTCGACGGTCCGGAACTCGACTACACGATCAACGCGAACGATCAGATCGCCGACCCGCGCGACTATCTGGAGACCGTGATCGCCTACCAGAACGGCGCGCCGGTCTACCTGCGCGATGTGGCGCGCGTGAGCCAGGCCGCTCAGGACGTCGAGCGCGGCGCATGGTACAACCGCACGCCGGCGATCGTGCTGAACGTGCAGCGCCAGCCGGGGGCGAACGTGATCGCCACCGTGAACCAGATCATGAAGCAGCTGCCCCAGCTCGAATCGACGCTGCCCGCCGGCCTGCAGGTCACGGTGGTGGCCAACACCACCGGCGTGATCCGCTCGTCGGTCTCGGACGCCGCGTTTGAACTGGTGCTCGCCATCGTGCTGGTCGTGCTGGTGATCTTCGTGTTCCTGCGCAACGTGCCCGCCACCATCATTCCGAGCATCTCCGTGCCGGTATCGCTGATCGGCACGCTCGCCGTGATGTACCAGCTCAACTACTCGATCGACAACCTCTCGCTGATGGCGTTGATTATCGCCACCGGCTTCGTGGTCGACGATTCGATCGTGATGATCGAGAACATCGTCCGCTATCTCGAGGAGGGCAAAACCCCGCTCGAAGCGGCATTGGAAGGCGCCGGCCAGATCGGCTTCACCATTCTGTCGCTGACGGTCTCGCTGATCGCCGTGCTGATCCCGCTGCTGTTCATGGGCGGCGTGATCGGCCGGCTCTTCAGCGAATTCGCGATCACGCTCGCGGTGACCATCGTGATCTCGGCCGTGGTCTCGCTGACCGTGGTGCCGATGCTGTGCGCGCGCCTCTTGCGCGCCCAGGCGCAGCGCCATCCGAGCCGCTTCGAGCGCTTCAGCGAAGGCCTGTTCGACAAAACGCTCGCCGCCTACGAGCGCGGCCTGACATGGGTGCTCGATCACCAGACGCTCACGCTGGTGGTGGCGCTCGTGACCGTCGCGCTCACCGCGATCCTGTATGTCGTGATTCCGAAGGGCCTGTTCCCGGTGCAGGACGTCGGCGTGATCCAGGGGATCAGCGTGGCCGACAATTCGGTATCCTACTCAGCCATGGTGCGTCGCCAAAGCGCGCTCGCCGATGCGATCCTCAAGGACCCCGACGTGGTGTCGCTCACCTCGTATGTCGGCATCGACGGCACCAATCCAACGCTGAACAACGGCCGCTTCCTGATCAATCTCCGCCCGCGCGACGACCGCTCCGTCACCGCCGAGGAAATCGGCCGCCGCATTCAGCAGGAAGTTGCGAACGTGCCGGGCATTCGCCTCTATCTGCAGCCCGAGCAGGACCTGACGCTCGACACGTCGATTTCGCGCAACCAGTACAACTTCGTGCTGCGCGGGCCGAGCCAGCAGGCTTTTAATCAGTACGTGCCGGCGTTGATCGAGCGCATGAAGCAGATTCACGCGATCACGGACGTCACGAGCGATCTGAACACCAACGGCCTGAGCATCGACGTCGAAGTGAACCGGCAGCTCGCGGCGCGCTACGGCATCACCGCGGCCACGATCGACAACGCACTGTACGACGCGCTCGGCCAGCGCATCGTGTCGACCATCTTTCAGCAGTCCGACCAGTATCGGGTGATTCTGGTGGCGAAGCCCGAGACGATGCCCACCGTGCAATCGCTCGGTAACCTGTATTTGCCGAGCCAGACGAGCAGCAGCGGCCAGGTGCAGCTCTCCGGTATCGCGAAGATCAGCATCAGGCAATCGCCGCTGCTGATCAGCCACCTCGCCCAGTTCCCGTCGGTCACGATCTCGTTCAACCTCGCGCAGGACGCGTCGCTCAGCGCCGCGGTCGCGCAGATCCGCGACGCCGAACGCGCGGTGAACCTGCCGCCGTCGATCACCTCGACGTTCCAAGGCGCGGCCCAGGCATTCGAAGACTCGCTCTCGAGCGAGGTCTATCTGCTGATCGCCGCGCTGGTCGCCGTGTACATCGTGCTCGGCGTGCTGTACGAAAGCTACATTCACCCGGTGACGATTCTCTCGACGCTGCCGTCGGCCGGCATCGGCGCGCTGCTTGCGCTGATGATCGCGGGCAGCGATCTCGACGTGATCGGCATCATCGGCATCGTGCTGCTGATCGGCATCGTCAAGAAGAACGCCATCATGATGGTCGACTTCGCGCTCGAAGCGGAGCGCGTGCACGGCAAACCGCCGCGCGAAGCGATTTTCGAAGCGTCGCTCCTGCGCTTCCGGCCGATCCTGATGACCACGCTCGCGGCGATGCTCGGCGCCCTGCCCATGCTGCTCGGCACCGGCACCGGCTCGGAGCTGCGCCGGCCGCTCGGTCTCGCGATCATAGGCGGCCTCACGCTTAGCCAGATCCTGACGCTCTTCACGACGCCCGTGATCTACCTGTTCTTCGACCGCCTCGCGCAGCGTGCGAGAAGCCGGCGCAGCGCCGCAAATGGCGGCGCCGCCGCGCCGCCGGAGAACGCGCCGTGAACATCTCGGCGCTCTTTATCCAACGCCCGGTCGCCACCGTGCTGCTGGCGCTGGCGATCGCGCTGTCCGGGATGCTGGCCTATTTTCGCCTGCCGGTCGCGCCGCTGCCGAACATCGCCTTTCCCGTGATCGCGCTGCAGGCGAACATGGCCGGCGCGAGTCCGGAAATCATGGCCGCGACGGTCGCCGAGCCGCTGGAGCGGCGCTTGGGCACCATTGCGGACGTCAGCCAGCTGACCTCGATCAGTTACGTGGGCTCCTCGCTGATCATTGTCGTGTTCGGCCTGAACCGCGACATCAACGGCGCCGCGCGCGACGTGCAAGCCGCCATTCAGGCCGCACGCGCCGATCTGCCGACCACGCTGCGCAGCAACCCGACCTACCGCCAGTACAATCCGGCCGGCGCGCCGATCATGGTGCTCGCGCTGACCTCCGACACGCTGACCAAAGCGCAGCTCTACGATTCCGCCGATTCAGTCATCCAGCAGCAGTTGTCGCAGATCACCGGCGTCGGGCAGATCACGCTCGGCGGCGGCGCCCTGCCCTCAGTGCGCGTCGAATTGGAACCGGGCAAGCTGAACAGTTACGGCATTGGTCTCGAAGACGTGCGCGCGGCGATCGGCGCCGCCAACGCGAACAGCGCGAAAGGCCACATCGACCAGGGCGAGCAGCGCTATGTGGTCACCTCGAACGACCAGATCAGCAAGGCCGCGCCCTATCGCGACGTGGTGATTGCTTACCGCAACGGCGCGCCCGTGCTGCTGCGCGACGTCGCCCAGGTGCGCGACTCGAACGAAAACATCCGCAATGCCGGGCTCTATAACGGCAAATCGGCGGTGCTGGTCATCGTCTATCCGACGCCGGGCAGCAACGTCGTGCAGACCGTCCAGCAGATCCAGGCGCGCCTGCCAGTCATCGAAGCCGCGTTGCCGAGTACGATCCACGTGAACGTCGCGATCGACCGCTCGGAGTCGGTGCGTTCCTCGGTGGCCGATACCGAGCGCACGCTGTTTATCGCGGTGCTGCTGGTGGTGGGCGTGGTGTTCGTGTTCCTGCTGTCGCCGCGCGCCACGCTGATTCCCGCCGTCGCGCTGCCGCTGTCGATCATCGGCACGTTCGGGCCGATGTATCTGCTCGGCTATAGCATCGACAATCTCTCGCTGATGGCGTTGACGATCGGTACCGGCTTCGTGGTCGACGACGCCGTGGTGGTGCTGGAGAACATCGTGCGCCATCTCGACGCCGGTCTTCCGCCGAAGGAAGCCGCGCTGCGCGGCAGCGCCGAGGTCGGCTTCACGGTGATCTCGATGAGCCTCTCGCTGATCGCGGTGTTTTTGCCGATCCTGTTGATGCCTGGCATTGTCGGCCTGCTGTTTCATGAATTCGCGGTCACGCTGTCGATCGCGATCCTGCTGTCGCTGCTGATCTCGCTGACCATCACGCCGGTGATGTGCGCCTATCTGCTCAGCCGCGAGCACACGACGCAGTCCAAGGCCCGCTGGGCGCGCTGGGCCGAAGCGCAATTCGAGCGTTTCAAAGAGGCCTACTCGCGCTCGCTCGCGGTGGCGCTCGACCACTCGCGCGCAGTCATCTTTCTGTTGATCGGTCTGCTCGTGCTCAACGTGTTCCTGGTCAGGTTCGTGTCCGGAACGTTCTTTCCCGAGCAGGACACCGGCATCCTGATCGGGCAGATCATTGCGGATCAGAGCATCTCGTTCTCCGCCATGGAAAAGAAGCTCGCCCAGTTGCAGGACATCGTGAAGCAGGACCCGGCGGTGGCATCGGTTGCGGGTTTCACCGGCGGACGCGCGCTCAACACCGCCAACGTGTTCATCGAACTCAAACCGCTTGCGCAGCGTCATCTGTCGGCCACCGAGGTGGTCAACCGGCTGCGCCCGAAACTCAATGCCGTCTCGGGCGCGCAACTCTTCCTGCAGGCCCAGCAGGATCTGCAGATCGGCGGGCGCCAGGCTGCCGCCGAGTACCAGTACACGCTGACCAGCGATGACGCCAACGCCCTCTTCACATGGGTGCCGAAACTCGTGACCGAACTCGGCAAATTCCGCGGAAAACTGGAGGACGTGAACTCGGATCTGCAGCAGCACGGCTTGCAGACGTACCTGAACATCAGCCGCGCGACCGCCACGCGCTACCGCTTCCAGCCGAACCAGATCGACAACGTGCTATACGACGCTTTCGGCCAGCGCACCGTGTCGACGATCTACAACGCGCTGAACCAGTACTTCGTCGTGATGGAAGTCGCGCCGGCCTACTGGCAGTATCCGCAGGCGCTCAACCAGATCTTCATGAGCACGGCCGCCGGCAACGCAAGCGGCACCCAGCAGACGCAGATGTCCGGCGCGACCGTGAAAGCCGTGCAGCAGGCGGCGGCCGTGAGCAGCGCGTCAAGCAGCAGCGCCAATACGAACTCGCTGAACGCCGACGCGGAGGCGAATCAGCAGACCAACAGCATCTCGAACAGCAAGGGCGGCAATTCCAGCGGCAGCGCGGACAGCACCGCGGCCGAAACCATGGTCCCGCTTCCCGCGTTGATGACCTACTCGAACAGCCACACCGCGACCCAGGTCAACCACCAGAGCGGCCTCGTTGCCGGCACCATCTCGTTCAACCTGCCCAACGGCGGCTCGCTCAGCGAGGCCGGCCAGATCCTCGAGCAGGCCGGGCGCGACATCGGCATGCCCGCGTCGATCCACGGCGCGTTCGCGGGCGCTGCCCAGGCCTATGCGCAGTCAATGGTCGCCGTGCCGCTCCTGATCCTCGCCGCGCTGGTCGTGGTCTACATCGTGCTCGGCGTGCTGTACGAAAACACGGTGCACCCGCTCACGATTCTGTCGACGCTTCCGTCGGCGGGCATCGGCGCAACCCTGGCATTGCTGATCTTCGGCACGCCCTTCTCGGTGATCGCGATGATCGGCATCATCCTGCTGATCGGTATCGTCAAGAAAAACGGCATCATGATGGTCGACGTCGCGATTCAGCTGCAGCGCCATGAAGGCATGAATGCGCGCGCGGCGATTCACGAAGCGGCTGTTGTGCGGCTGCGTCCGATCATGATGACGACCGCGGCCGCCGTGCTCGGCGCCGTGCCGCTTGCCATCGGCATCGGCCAGGGCGCCTCGTTGCGCCAGCCGCTCGGCGTGACGGTCATGGGCGGGCTGCTCCTGAGCCAGGTTTTTACGTTGTACACCACGCCGGTGATCTACCTGTACCTCGACCGGCTGCGCGCGCGACTCGCGAGATGGTCAGCGCGCCTGCCGTGGAATCGCCGCGGCGAAGCACCCGAAACGAGCGCATGATGAAGACGACTTTCTCCGCCACACTGACTGGCGCATTGCTGGCGTTGCCGGTGCTTTTATTGGCCGGCTGCATGGTCGGCCCGGACTATCACCGGCCGCCCGTCGCCACGCCCGCCACATGGAAAGAACTGCCCGGCTGGATTGAGGCGCAACCCGCCGCCGAGGGTCCGAAAGGAACCTGGTGGACGGTTTTCAACGACCCGCTGCTCGACGAACTCGAACCGCTCGTGTCGGTGTCGAACCAGACGGTGCGCCAGGACTATGCGAACTACCAGCAGGCGCTGGCCGAAGTACGGCTCGCGCGCGCCGCGCTGTTTCCGACCATCGGCGTGACCGGATCGGCGACCCGCGAACGCTCGTCGACGGGCAGCCTGACCAGCAGCTCCAGCTTCGGCAATTTCCAGCGCGTGAACAACTCCGGCTCGCTCGAGGCCAATGCGAGCTGGGCGCCCGACCTGTGGGGTCTCGTGCGCCGCAACATCGAGGAAAGCGCCGCGACCGCGCAGGCGAGCCAGGCGACGCTGGCGAACGCCACGCTCTCCGAGCAGATCGCGCTGGCCAACGCAGTCATCAATCTGCGCGTGACGGACGCGAATATCGACTTGCTGACGCGTACCGTCGATGAATTCGGGCAATCGTTGCGGGTCGTCTCCGAGCAGGACAAGGCCGGCACCGTGCCGCCCTCCGATCTGGTCACGGCGCAGACGCAGCTGGAGTCGGCCCAGTCGAGCCTGATTGCCCTGGGTGTGGCGCGGGCCCAATACGTTCATGCGATGGCCGTGCTGGTCGGCAAGAATCCCGAAGAACTGGAGGTGCCGCACAACGTCAACCTGCCGACGCTGCCGTCCATTCCCGCCGGCGTGCCCTCCACGCTGCTCGAACGCCGGCCCGATATTGCCACCGCCGAGCGCCAGATGGCGGCGCAGAATGCCGCGATCGGCGTGGCGGTCGCGGCGTATTACCCGGCGGTTTCGCTATCGGCGCTGGACGGTTTCACGCAGTCGCCGTTGTCCGGTCTGCTGCACGTCGCCAACTATGTCTGGTCATTGGGCGGCCAGGCGAGCGAGACGCTGTTCGACGGCGGCCAACGCAGTGCGCAGGTCGATGCCGCAAAGGCCGCGTACGACGCGGCGGTGGCCAATTACCGCGGCACGGTTCTGACAGCCTTCCAGGGTGTCGAGAACGACCTCGTGGGCTTGCGTGTCCTCGCGCAGCAGGCCGAAGTGCTGCAGCGCGCGGTCCGCGATGCGACGCGCGGAGCCGAGATCGCGCGCAATGAATATCAGGCCGGGACGGTCGACTATACGACGGTCGCAACCGCGCAGACGAATCAGTTGAACCTTCAGCAGACGGCATTGAACGTGCAACAAACACGATTGCTCGATTCGGCGTCGCTGATCGGCGACCTGGGAGGCGGCTGGTCCAGCAGCGAGCTGGTCGATCCTCGTCAGCAGAAGCAACTGAAAGTGCTGCCCTAGTCCGGCGTTGCCGTTGCAATCGCCGGGCGGCGTGCCTGCGCCTGCCTCATTCTGGCGTCGGCTCCGCTTCGAACCCCGACCAGCTGACGCTCGACACCCCCTTCTCCATGCTCAGGCGGCTGGCGATGCTCTCCAGCTTGGACTGGTCCTTCGGATGCAATTTGAGCGTCGCGGTCACTTCGACGCGTGGCGGGTCGCCCTCGATATCGCGGCTGGTCAGACTCTGGAACGACAGCGGCGCCGAGGACATCGAATTGGACAGTGCCGCGCGAATGTGGATTTCGTCCGCTTCCCGGCCAACTACCGTGAGCGTGTATTCGCGCACGAGGTCGGCACCCGATACCGGTGCGGTATTGATTGCACGGCTGACTTCGCGCAAGACCGTATTGGTCAGCAGCACGATAGCAGTCCCGGCCACGGCCGGGCCGAAGTGCCCTGCCCCGCATAACACGCCGACGGCGGCTGAACACCAGAGCGTGGCGGCCGTGTTGATGCCTTGAATCGACCCCTTGTCACGCATGATGACACCGCCGCCCAGGAAGCCGACGCCCGATACGACGTAGGAGGCAATTTGCGTGACCCCGGTCGTGCCGTTTCCCGTCAGCACTCCGAGGGTGACAAAGAGACAGGCGCCGCTGGCAACTAGGGTAATCGTGCGCAGCCCCGCTGTGCGTTGGCGCATCTGGCGCTCGAGCCCAATGGCCACCCCGCAGGCGAAGGCAACGAGCAGCCGCAAAGCAAAGTCCCACGTCATGTTGCCCCTGTTCGTTTCGTGTGTGTCGGGTGACCCGGTTTGCCGTGGTGTGAGGCAAACCGGGTACGACGTGCGTCCTGCGTCTGTTTTATTTAAGCAGCGTCATCTGCACGACTTTCACGACAACGAGTCCGACGGCCAGCAACAGGTAGCCGCGCAGCACACCCATCCAGACACGCTTGGCCAGCGTCAGATTCGGCGGCGGCAGGTCTTCCAGCGGCGGCATACGCCACGTATCACGGGCATTCTTCGGGTACGTTTGCACCTCCGCCTGCGTGGCTTCGCGGCGGAGTCTGCGGATCCCGGCAGTGCCGGCGTAGCCAAAGATGGCCAGCAGTGTTCCGCCGGCAAGCGTTTCCAGAATCGTTTCGCCCGTGATGTCCGGGTAGACGACCGAAGCGGTCAGGATGATGGACAGCATCACCAGCACCCAGATCACGGCGCCGGTGAACAGATTGAGCCTCTTCGAGTTGACCCACGGACCCAGCACGGCCTTGTCATTGCACAGCAACAGCAGAAACACCGTCGCGCTAGGCAGCAGGACACCCGCGAGCGTCTGCACGGCTTCCGTCAGCAAACCGAGCGGGCTGCCCGGAATCAGCACCAGCGCTGCGGCGGCGGCCACAATGCCGAAGTAGACGAGATAGAAACCCTTGGCGTCCGACACAGGACGGTGCAGCGAGTGGCGAATCTTGAAGACGTCGCCAATGGCGTAGGCCGTGGACAACGACACCGCGGCCGCGCCGATGATGCAGGCATCGAGCAGTGCCACCGCGAAGAGCGTGGCCGAGGTGCGGCCCGCGTACTTTTCCAGGCCCCCGATCACGCCGCCCGCATCCGTGAAATTGCCGAACTCGGGCTTGCCGGCGTACAGCGCGGCGCAGAACGAAATCATCGCCACGGCGCCGATCAGCACGAACACAATGCCAATCCACAGGTCGGCTTTTTCGTACTTCATAAAGCGCGGCGTGATGCGCTTGTCCACCACGTAGCTCTGCTGGAAGAACAGCTGCCACGGCGCAACCGTCGTACCGACGATACCGATGACGAGCAGCATCACGTCGCTCAGCTTCGAGTGCGCGGGCCAGTTCGGAATGAGGAAATCGCGCGTCATCTGGCTAACTGGCGGATGAATCGACACCAGCACGGGCACCAGCAACAGGCTCATCACGCACAGCACCACGGCGAAGCGCTCGAAGCGTCTGAAGTTGCCCGTACTGACCGCTGCCATCGTCAGCGCGGCGGCAATGCAGACGCCAAAAATCTTCGAGATGCCGAAGAACCCGAGCACGAAGGTGATGCCGATGAACTCGGTCACGATGGTCAGCGCGTTCAGAATGAACAGGTCGACTACGCTGAAGGCCCCCCAGAATTTGCCGAAGCGTTCGAAGATGAGCCGCGCGTGTCCGACACCGGTCACCGCGCCAAGCCGGAGCACCATTTCCTGATTGACGAACAGCACCGGGACGAGCAGCAACATGGTCCACAGCAGCGTGGTGCCATAGTTCTGCCCGGCCTGGGTATAGGTGCCGAAAGCGCCCGCGTCGTTGTCGCCGACCATCACGATCAGCCCCGGACCGAGGATGGCGAGCAGCGTACGGAAGCGCGCCCACCAGTTGGTGCGCGGCGCGGTGTCGTGGTGGGCGATGGTGCCCAAGGCCCCTTTGATGTCGCCAAGGTGCGCGGTGTCGAGCACGGCGCTGCGTGGCGGTGAGACGTTAGCTGGAGTGGCCATTTTTATGGTTTCCCTGATTGTGGTTGTTTAGAGGAAATAGCGCTTATCCGGCATACGTAAGGACGTGCGTCGAGACACCAGGGCGTCGCTTGCGTATGGCGGAAAGTTGCGCGGTAAATTACGAAACGAGGTTCTTCAGACGCAGCCAGAAGGCGGCGAACTTGTGCGGTTCACGCTCGTGCAGCGCGAGCATGGCGTCGTAGTGGACGCGGGATTCCCGGACGTGCGGCAGTTGCGACAGAAGGAGTCCGAAGTTCATGTTGTTTCTCCGAGCGTAGGGCTTAACGCGTTTTTGCGGAAAGCCAGCAGACACGGAGACCGTGCGGACTATGCGCGCGGCGACAGGCGTCTACTCGCTTTCCTTAGACAAAAGTAAGGGTGAGCGGCATAAGGGATAACTGTCACTGTCCGGCATGGCGGCTCCTTATCGGCGTTTGCTGCACGCATTGGGCACGCGTGTTGGATGCATGGTTGCAACGCACGTGCTGATCCACGCGTTGGCCCGCGCCAGTCAATCGAACAGGCGCGAACGAACGCTGCCGCGAGTTGATGCTCGCGACGCGGTGCCATACGGACGCGCGTTATCGCTGCGGCCAGATGGCGCTAATCAGGGTGCACGGAGAGAATGAACTACGGCGCGCACCGTCTGCCTTGCTGGCAAGACGGCGGCTGAGAAGGAGAGCGCGGACGTCCTGCCGGTCAGGCAGCGAAACTATTCGAAGGTCGACTACTGCAAGAGTCCAAGGCGTCAGCCCCATTTGTGAAGATTTTTGAATTTTAGGTGGCGCTTTTAAGTGAAGTCAACAGAATTCGCTAAGCAGAGCCAATATTATTTTCCGGCACCCTGAATCTTTCGAAATGAAAGAATTAATGATGCATGCCATCGCAGAGATGCGAACAGCAACGTGGGGAGGGACTGTCATTCCGACGAATGTGGCGCAAAAGTCGGTGCCCGGCATCTTTGCGCTTTTTTTACTTGCCGTTCGACACAAGTGCCGAATACAATCCGCCCCGTCTTATCAAAAGGAGTCCCTCGTGGACACATGCTCTAGTAGTGGAAGTCCGATGCCGGCCTGTGCCGGCGAAGTCACCGCGAGATAGCCGCAGCAGGATCACTCCTTCGCCGCTAACTCGCTTTGTTCGGGTTAGCGCGCTTCATCACCGACCGGCTTTCTACCGGTCCGTCAGCAGCACGCTCCCTCTGTTTGACCGCTTTTCGCAACCGCGCTTGCGAGACGCCGTCACGTCTTCATACGTCGCCTGGCTTTGCTGGGCTGGACGGGAGTGAGCCTATGTTCTTCGCTTCGTTTGTTACTTATTTCAAGGGCGGATTTGATGCCCCGCGCGGCCACGCCGCCGCCCAGTTCCTGGTACCCCGCATCCGTGAAAGCCTGGCCATGCGCTTGGCCGGTTACGCCGCGAAAACCCATTTCCTCGTTGCGCCCGCTGTCGTGCAGATGACGGCAGCTGAGGCCGGCGGTTTCCCGCGTGCGGCCCACGCTCGCCGCTTTGCCCTTGACCCGCTGCGCCGCCTCAGCAAGTCGCTCGCGCGTGCCGCTCTGCGCGCGGCCTATGCCGGCAGCCCGTTGACACCCACGGGCTACGCGATTCTCGCGCTGACAGTCGCCGCCGTCGCGCTGGTCGCGATGCTCTCCACCTCGTCGCTCGGCGATGAACTGGCTGGTGCGTTACGGCTGAGCTGGTGGTTTTGCTGAACCGGGACCGGATTCACGGTCCCGCCACACTTTGCGTGTCATATCCCTCGATGAGCAGATTCTCTCTGCCATATAACCTGGCTGCCACTCGTTATGAAGAAAAACCTGAAGACCAAACTGCTGCTGTCCGGTGGCCCCCTCGGCCTGACCTGCCTGCTGTCCCTCGGCGTGGTGCCGGCCGCCTTCGCCCAGGCGGCCGGTGAAGGAACGCCCGCCGCCACGCCGGCTCAGAGCGAAGCGCCGGCGTCCCCCGCCGCAACGGCTGACGCAGCCAAAGCGGACCAGGCGCCGCCGGCACCCACCGGCTTCTGGGATCGTTCGAACCTGTTCGGCGACATGGGCGGGTTGCGCCCGAGGCTCGGCAACTATGGGGTCACCTTCAACCTTTCAGAAACCAGCGAATACCTGAACAACCTGTCAGGCGGAACGAAGCGCGGCGGCGCTTACGACGGCCTCACGCAGTTTGGCCTCGTGGTCGATACCAGCAAGGCCCTCGGCCTGCCGGGCGGCACCTTCAATGTGTCGGGCCTGCAGATTCACGGCACCAACCTGACCCAGCGCAACCTGCAGACCCTGCAGACGGCGACCGGCATCGAGGCGGATGCCACCACGCGACTGTGGGAACTCTGGTACCAGCAGACCCTGTTCGGCGGCAAGGCCGACGTGAAGATCGGCCAGCAGAGTCTCGACCAGGAATTCATGACGAGCCAGTACGCCGCCACTTTCATGAACGCGACGTTCGGCTGGCCGGTGCTGCCCTCCACCGACATGCCCGCGGGCGGGCCGGCCTATCCGTTGTCGTCGCTCGGGCTACGTGTGCGGGCCACCCCCGCGGATTCGTGGACGGTACTGGCCGGCGTGTTCGACGGCAATCCGTCGGGCAACGGTATCGGCGATTCACAGAAACTGAATGCGCACGGCACCAATTTCAATCTGCATGACAGCGCCCTGTTCATCGGCGAGGTGCAATACGCGATCAACCAGCCGCCGGCCAACCCGTCGGATGCGAAACCCGCAGGTCTGCCAGGCACCTACAAGCTGGGCTTCTGGTACAACACCGGGAATTTTGCCGACCAGCAGTTCGACAACACCGGCCTGTCGCTCGCGAATCCGGCGAGCACCGGCGTGCCTCGCAGTCACCGGGGCGACTACAGCTTCTACGCGGTGGCCGACCAGATGGTCTGGCGCGCAGGACCGGACAGTCCGCAATCGTTGGGTGTGTTCGCCCGAATCATGGGCGCGCCGGGCGACCGCAACCTGGTCGACCTGGGGATGAACGTCGGCGTGACGCTGAAGGCGCCGTTCAAGGGACGCGACAACGACGCCGTCGGGCTGGCTGTCGGCTACGCGAAGATTGGCTCACATGCGCAGAACCTCGCGAGCGATACGGCTTCGTTCACGCCGGGCTATCCGTCGCGCAGCGCGGAAACCATCCTTGAAGCGACCTATCAGTATCAGGTCACGCCGTGGTGGCAGATGCAGGCGGACTTTCAGTACGCGTTCCGCCCGGCCGGCGGCATTCCGAATCCGGAGAACCCTTCGCAGCGCATCGGCAACGAAGCGATTGTCGGGATTCGCACGGTCGTTGCTTTCTGAGCGGTCTTGTCGGACCCGTCCGGCATCAAACGCAAGAATACGCATAGGATTGCAAACTTGATTTGATGCCGGGCCGAGGCTGGATTACAGATGCAACCAGTACATATCCGGAATGGCCCGATCCTCGGCTGACAGAAATGGATTGTCGATCCAGATTACCTTTCTACCGCTCAGATTCGAACGCTTCAGCCCGTTCTGGATATACGGATGCGAGTTGAACAGTTTCAGATACGACCCGTCGCGCCACGCCGCCGCGAAGCCGCGCGCGATCGTCTCGGCCAGCAACGCGTGGTTCGGTGACACGTAGAAGAGAAAATCCGAGCGATAGCCGAGCAGCAAACGGTTCTCGACCGCAAGGTTGGGCTCGGTCGACAGATGCGAATCCAGTTCCGGATAGGCCTCGATCACGCCGCGCGGAAAGTAGTCGACCCGCCCGCCGTCGACCATCCTGAAGATCGTCTCGTAGGTGGACGTCGTCTGCACGGGAAGCCCAGCATTACGCATAATGTCCGTATCGATCCAGCCGAGTCCCTGCACGCCTGTCATCGAGCGGAGATCGTCGAGGGTGTCGATCCGGTCGAAATCAGCCTGACGGTCCTGCCTGATCAGAAACACCCGATATCCGATCAGCCCCCGGTGAATCGGAATATGCACGACACTCAGCCCACGCTCGGCCCGCGCCTCCATGCTTGTCCAGTGCAGGTTGATCGTGTTTCCTGACGCGAGTTCGGCAAGCGCCCTGCCACGCTCCATGACGACTTCGACCTGGCGCACGGTATAGGACGCGTTGGCGGCCTTCATTGCGATATCGAGCGTTGCCAGTGCGAATGCCGCGTGCACGTCCCTGCCTGGCCGGATCTGCGGATAGACGATTTCGAAATGCCCGGCCGGTGCGGCCCGAGCTGCGAGCGCCGCCCCCGCGGCACTCGCAGCCGCGAAGATAAAGCGCCTGCGATGCATAGCAATACAAATGAAGAAAACCGGTCGTGCGGAAGGCTCGAGAGAAAGCGAGGCTAATCAGATCGTGGCACGGGCCGAGCCGCGAAAACAGCCCGGACAAACCCGCTGACGGAAGGCTCACTACATGCCTACATTATCATTTCGACTCCCGCCTGCTACTCCACGATCAGGCCATGCCGGATCGCGTAACGGATCACCTCGGCGTTGTTCGAGAGGCCCAGCTTCTGCATCAGCCGCATCTTGTGTGTGCTGATCGTTTTCGCGCTGAGGGAACAGGTGTCCGCGATGTCGTTGATGCTTTTTCCCGCCGCCAGCATTTGCAGCACCTGAAACTCGCGATCGGACAACACTTCGTGCGGCGCCATGTCGCCGCGGTGCGTATCAAACACCATCGCATCGACGAGCTTCGGGTCGATAAAGCGCCCGCCGTCCGCGAGTTTGCGAATCGCCGCGAGCAGCACGTCCGGGTCGCTGTCTTTCGTCAGATAGCCGGTTGCGCCGGCGCGTAACGCGCGCGAGGCCACCTGCGCCTCATCGTGAATGCTCAGCACCAGGACCGGCAACGCCGGCTGCTCCGCGCGCACACGGCGGATCAGATCGACCCCGCTGATACCGGGCATGGTCATGTCGAGCAGCAACAGATCGACGCTGCAGGTGCGCAGCTTGTCGACGACTTCCGCGCCTTGCGCCGCCTCCGCTGCGACGACGATATCGCTGGTCGTCGCTATGATCTGCCTGAGTCCGCCGCGGACAATGGCGTGATCGTCGGCAATGAGAATTCTGATCATGTTCAGGTGTCGCCAACGAGTGGAATATGAATGGAAACGGTCGTGCCCGCGCCCGGTGCGCTGTCGATCGACAGCGAACCGCCTATCAACCGGGCCCGCTCGTTCATGCCGAGCAGACCATAAGAATACGCGCGGCTCGCCGCCTGTTGATCGAAACCGCAGCCGTCGTCGCGCACCTGCAGCTCGAGCTTCGCAGCGGTCGAAACCAGCATGACATCGACGCGTGTGGCGTGGGCGTGCCGGGCGACGTTCGTCAGCGAGGCCTGCACGATGCGGAAGACCGCCGTGGCATAGGTGTCCGATAGCGTAGGTTCGCCGCCGGCAATGCGCAATTCAGCCGCAATGCCGTTGCGCCGGATGAAATCCTCCACCAGCCACTCCAGCGCCGACACGATGCCGAAGTTCAGTGCCGCGGGGCGCAAATGGCTGGCGACATTGCGCACCATCCAGATCGTGCCCTCGACCAGTCCGCGCATGTCGTCCGCTTTTTTGGCGGCTTCCGGGTCGTAGTCCAGACGCATTCTGAGCAATGACACATCCATCTTGAGCGCCGTCAGCAACTGACCCAGTTCGTCGTGAATCTCCATCGCGATGCGTTTTCTCTCCTCTTCACGAATCGCCTCCATGTACGCGGACAGTTCACGCTGCTGCTCGCGCGATTCAAGCAGTTCCTGCTCCATCTGCTTGCGCCCGGTGATGTCGTTCAGGCCGACATAGATCGCCGGAGACTCGCCGTAAGTCGCGACCCGCGCGGTTGCCATTGCCCAGAATCGCACTCCGTCAGGACGCCTGAACTGAACCTCGGTATTGCTCAGGCTGCCTTCCGTGCGCAGATGATGGACCAGATGCTCGCGCTCCATCGGGTTCACATAGAAGTCCGCAATATTGGCGGCCATGCCTTCGTCCATGCCGAACAGTTCGCGCAGCGGTTCGTTCGTGTACAGGATTCGGCCCTCCGGCATCGACGTGATGCACAGCGGCACCGGACTCGTCTCGACGATCGCACGAAAGCGTGCCTCGCTCGCCTGCAAGCGCGCGTCCGCACGCCTGCGTTCGTCGATCTGGGCCTGCAGCCTCGCGTTGGCGCTCGCAAGCTCCTCGGTGCGCAACGCCACGCGCTGCTCGAGATCGTCGCGCGCCTGCGACAGCGCGGCCTCCGTCTCCTTGCGCACCGACACTTCAGCGAGCAGCCGCCGGTTTTGTTCGACGAGCCGCTTGTGCATGGCGCGCAACTCGAGATGGACGCCGACTCGCGCCAGCATTTCATCCACGCGCAACGGCTTGGTCACATAGTCGACGCCACCCGCCGAAAAACCTGCGACCCTGTCCTCGTCACCCGTCAGCGAGGTCATGAAAATGACCGCGATATCGCGTGTGCGTTCATCCAGCTTCAACCGGCGGCACGTCTCGAATCCGTCGATGCCGGGCATCTTCACGTCGAGCAGGATCAGATCGGGCTGCGAAAAAGCGGCGCGCTCGAGCGCCTCGGCGCCATCCAGCGCAACCAGCACACGCACGCCGCGTGCTTCGAGGCTGTCGACCACCAGCCCGAGATTAGCGGGCGTATCGTCGACGATCAGGATCGTGCCGGCCTGCACGACGGAAGCGGCAAGATCGCTCATGGTGCAGTATTCCCCTCAAGATACCGCTCGACCAGCTGCAAGATCGCTTTCGACTGGTAGGCACGCGCCAGTTGATGGAGCCGCGCAGCGAACGCCGCATGCGACGGGTTGCTCGCCGCGACTCGCTCCGCCCATTGCACAATGCCGCGCATATTGCCTTCACGCGCAAGCTGATGCAGTTCCTCCATCGCGTCGGCAGGCATTGCGCCGGGCAAGGTCGCGAGCGGATCGGGCGGATCGGGCGAATCGAGCGGAGCTGGCGGCTGCACCGCGGCATAGACCCACGTAAGATCGAGCAACACTGCCATGCGCGCAAGCAGCACGTCGAAATCGACCGGCTTGGTGATAAACGCGTTGGCGCCGGCGGCGAGGCTCTTCGCGCCATCCACGCCAGACGGCGTCGCCGATACCGCAATGATCGGCACACTGGCGAATTCCGGCAGCTCGCGCAAACGCCGCATCACCTCCATGCCGTCCACGCCGGGCATGACAATGTCAGTCAGCACCAGATCGGGGTGGTCCGCCAGCGCGGCCGCGATGCCGTCGCTGCCGTTGGCGGCCTCGGTGGTATAGAAACCAATGCGCGTCAGCAGTTCCATAACGACCGCCCGGTTGATCTGCACGTCGTCGATCACGAGCACCTTGAGACGCGGACCTTCGTATCCGACCACCAGCGACGCGGGCCCAGCCGCCTTCCCCGCCACCGGCTCGGCAAAGGCCCGGGGCAGTTCGAACCAGAAAACGCTGCCCCGCCCAGCCTGGCTCTCGACGCGCACCTCGCCGCCCATCGCGCGCACGAACTGCCTGCTGATGGCAAGACCGAGCCCCGCGCCGCCCGTGCGGCGATCCAGGCCGCCAGCCTGCTCGAACGGCATGAAGATGGTCTCGTGATACTCCGGCTGAATGCCGATGCCAGTGTCGTGCACCTCGAAGCGGACCGCGCCGCTATCGCCTCGTCCGATGCAAAGGCGCACGCCTCCATGGTCGGTAAACTTGACGGCGTTCGACAGCAGATTCAGCAACACCTGGCGCAAGCGGTGTTCGTCGGCGCGCACGCTGCCCGGCGCGTCGACGGCAACCGTGCAGTCGAAATCCAGCCGCCGCTGCTCCGCCTTCACACTGATGATTTCGCGGATGGAGTCGACGAGTCCCGCGAGCGGTACGTCCCCAATCTCAATGCGCAGCTTGCCCGCCTCGACCTTGGCGAAATCCAGCGTCTCGTCGATCAACGTCAGCAGGTGTTCGCCGCTTTGCTGGATCACGGCGACGCCATTGCGCTGACGCGTGGTCAACGCGTCGTCGCGCCGCAAGATCTGCGCGTAGCCGAGAATGCCGTTGAGCGGCGTGCGCAGTTCGTGGCTCAGATTGGCGAGGAACTCGCCCTTCGCGCGATTGGCCGCTTCTGCCGCGCGCCGGGCCTCGCGCTCGAGCGCGGCTTCCCGTTCGTCGAGATACGCGCGGTGCAGCCGATTGCCCATTGAGTTAAAAGCCGACACCACGCGGTCAAGTTCGTCAGGATCCTTCGACGGTTTGCGTTGCAGGACGAACGGCTGTGGTGGCTCATGAAAGTCATAGTCGCTCACGCTGCGCGCGATCGCCGCGAGATGCCGGGTGACGAGCCGCGAAAGAATATAGAACGTGAACAGCGCAACCAGGAACGTATTGGCGGCCTGGCTCACGAGTATCACGAGCGCAGTGCGCATCAGATCGTGATAGAGATTGGCGAGGGTCGCTTCGACATAGAGCGTGCCGATCGGTTCGACCTTGTCCTTCACCCTGTACATGATCGGAAATTCGCGCGCGACCGTCATGGTCCGCATGCGCGCGCCGGCGGTCACCACCAGCAGCGAACCCGTGGTGCGGGATTCGCGGACTTCCGCGGCGCGGATATCCGCGAGACGCAACATGCCCTCCAGTTCGAGTTTCAACTGCGGTTGATCGAGACGCCAAAGCGCTTCACCGAGGCTGTCGCGATAGCTGCGATCGATGTCGACGAGCCGGTTCTGGATCTGCTCGATGCCATGTTCGTAGTCGCGATACAGTTGAAGCGCCGTCAGAATGAGCGTAATCGCGCAGCTAAACACAAGCACGGTGGCGAGCAGGCGCAGCACGACGCTGCGCCGCACGTCGCGCAGTCCGTCCCAGCCTGCATCGAACCTGTCGAGCGCCATATCTCTCCGTGAGCACCGCCGTTCTGATTGTTTTATTCTCCACTCACACCACAGCGCGGTCTACCGTGCGCCCTTTCAGGGATTCAAAAGTCTGATGAAACCGGGCGCGCGTTTTCGCTTCGCCACTATCCGAACGTCTCAGGCACCTCCCCTTCGGCCCACAATTTGACTGTGCGCGCCGGCCGCTCGATCAACTCGTCGATCAGATCGGCCATTTCGCACAGTACCTGAAAATCGTCGTCGTCGAGGTGGTCCGCGTGATAGCGCCGCAAATCGTGCATTGTTTCCCCGAGCCGCCGCACCGCGTGGGGCGTGCTGTTGATCATCGGCCAGCAGTGCATCAGGTAAGCCAGCGGCGTTACATTGCGTGATTCGCACCACGCGTCGAACAGGCGCAGACAGATCGAGTTGATCTGCTCCACCACGTTCTCGCGCTCGGACAGATAGGTAATCATCACGTGTTGGCCTAGCATGCGTTGCGATGCTCCATCATCAGCGAGCCGGTCCTTTGACACAGTCAGCGCACGCTGGAAAACCGGCGTGCGACATCCTGATTCCAGCGTCAGGAAATCCTGAACGCCGTTTGCGCGAAAAACCCTTGGCGCATCCGTGATAACCCTTGCGGAACGTCACGCACGGCGCCTCTTCGTCAGGAAATCCTGACTACTCAAATCAGCCTTTCCTGAGCGCACATTCCGCCGCCGCCGATTGGACGCATGCAAGCAGGCCGCTAGCATCGACTCATCGGATACGAGGGGTGATACGGTGGCGGCCAACACATCACTGCGCTTTCAGATAGAGAAACTGGTGGGCTCCACGCGCGCGCCCTCTGCACGCGTACGCTTGCTGGCCCGCTCGCGCACCGGCGAGATCAGACGTGTCTGCGTTCAGATCGAGCGGCCAACGGGGTCATGCGCGCTCTTCCTGTTTCGCCATGCCGACGGCCAATGGCGCATTTTCCCACCGAGCCAGCGCCGTCCCGAGATGGGGATTGGCCGCGAGGCCGCATGATCGAATCACCAGTCGAGGAGACGCGCATGCATGACGATGCTTCGAACGCTCTGCCGCAGTATGTGCTCGATCTGCGTGCATGGATGAGCGACTGGTACGACCAGGCGTTTAAAGCAGGATTCGTTCGTCCACCGTTCCGGCTTGACGAGTCGATCGCCGGCCGGCTGGAAGGTTATTTCAAGGCGGGCCTGACGCCCGCCGAGGGTGCGATCGCGTTTTTTGGCACCGTGCATTGATATATCTGCGATGCAATTTGAAGATTTCGACCTGCGCTTGACCCGCATGCTGCAATCGCTTCCAGCGGGGACGATCGCGGAGTTGGCCGATTGCTGGATCGCGTGGTGGGACGGCGCGCGCACGATGTACGCCCGGATCGGCGCCGACGGCCGCCCCGCCGGGAGGCACGCGTCGGATCTGGTCGGCGAGTGGGAACAATGGCGCGACTGGCTCGCGGTGTGGATCGACGAACCGCGGTTTAGTACGCGGTGAGCGGAGGTCCTTTTCAGGCATCCACGCCAGCAAAACTTTCCCTATGGCTGTGCTGCAGCGCGGGTTTCGTCGCCCCACACGACATTGCATCCTCGCCCATCCGCACGGCGATTCAACCAATCCTTCGCCTGTCCAGCGGCCATGTCGATCTGCATGATGTTCTCAAAGTGAGATCGGCTCATCTGCATTTGCCGTTGGACATGACAATGCAACCGGACAATTCTATGCGTCATCAAGACGTGTCGACTGAGTCGAGCGTCACCTGCATCGATATCACCTGATATCGCGATTCTTCAGGGAGCACGCCGGATGCCTGCCTTGTTCACCCCTTTCAATCTCAAGGACGTATCGCTGCGCAATCGCATTGCTATTCCGCCGATGTGCCAGTACAACGCCGCCGACGGATTGATCACCGATTGGCATCGCGTGCATCTTGCAGGACTCGCACGCGGCGGCGCGGGCCTCGTCATCGTCGAGGCGACTGCGGTGTCGCCGGAGGGCCGAATTACGCCGGGCTGCACCGGCCTCTGGAATGATCAGCAGGCCCAGGCTTTTGCGCCCATCGTCGCGTCGATCCGCGCGGCCGGCGCGGTGCCAGGCATCCAGCTCGCCCATGCAGGCCGCAAAGCCAGCTCGAACCGGCCGTGGGAAGGTGGCGACCACATCGCTGCCGACGATCCTCGCGGCTGGCAGACCATCGCGCCGTCAGCCATCGCATTCGGCGACCATCTGCCGCGAGTACCCGAGGCAATGACGCTTCAGGACATCGCCCGCGTGCGCGAGGACTTCGCAGCGGCCGCGAAACGTGCGCGGGCCGCCGGCTTCGAATGGCTCGAACTGCACTTCGCACACGGCTATCTCGGACAGAGTTTTTTCTCGAGGCACTCTAATCAGCGAAGCGACGCCTATGGCGGCAGCCTCGATAATCGCAGCCGTTTTCTGCTGGAGACTCTGGCGGCAGTGCGCGATGTATGGCCCGAACACCTGCCGCTGACCGCCCGTTTCGGCGTCCTTGAATACGACGGGCGCGACGAGGAGACCCTCGCCGAATCCATCGAACTGGTAAAGAAGTTCAAGCGTGCGGGTCTGGACATGCTGAGCGTCAGCGTCGGCTTCTCCACACCGGCAGCTCAAATTCCGTGGGGGCCTGCATTCCTCGTGCCCGTTGCCGAGCGCATACGCCGCGAAGCGCAACTACCTGTTGCCTCGGCGTGGGGCATCGATACGCCAGAACTCGCAAACCGGTGCGTCGAAAATGGACAGCTCGACCTCGTGATGGTGGGGCGTGCGCATCTTGCCGACCCTCATTGGGCGTACGCCGCGGCGCGCAAGCTCGGGATCGACCGGGCGTCCTGGACACTTCCCGCACCCTACGCTCATTGGCTCGAGAGCTATGCGGTTGCTGATTGAGCGGCGTTCCCTGTCCGGCTGCGCGTCTGTTAATAGCTATCTCGCGGACAGCTTGACGCCGGCCACTTGCACGCCGGACTCCGCAAGTCCTGACAAAGATCAGGCGCTGTAGTCCGGCTGATACAGCGGCTGCGCGGCCTCGAAAGCCGCATGTTTCGACGCGTGCTCATAAACGGCAAGAGCGCGCGGGTACGCCCGCAGATCGCACTCCATACGCAGTGCGTTGGCGATCTGCGGCACAAGACACACATCGGCGAGCGTAGGCTGCGCGCCGAAACACCACGGACCTGCATCGCTGCGTTCGAGCAGCCGCTCGACCCCACCCATCCCCTCTGCAATCCAGTGCCTGTACCACGTCGCCTTCTGTTGCGGCGTAACCTTCAACTCCGTTTCCAGATGGCGCAGGACGCGCAGATTGTTGACGGGATGGATTTCACACGCAATCAGCAACGAGAACTCGAGCACGCGGGCGCGCAGGTTCGGTTCGAGCGGGATCAAGCGCTGTTCAGGAAACTGCCGGTCGAGGTAATCGATGATCGCCAGAGACTGACCGAGCCTGAAATCCCGGTCGATCAGCGTAGGCACCAAGGCAGACGGATTCACGTTCGCAGCGTAATCGACCGCGCGATGCTCGCCTGTGCGAATGTTGACCGGCAGCGTTTCATAAGCGATCCCTTTGAGGGCGAGCGCAATACGCACGCGATACGATGTCGAACTGTTGAAGAAGCTATGGAGTTGCACGGTGAGTTCTTCCTTCAATTGCCATGCCCGAAGTCAAACGACGCTCACGGCGATTTCACCCAGACGATCGACACCGACCTTCATCGTGTCGCCCTTCTGGACCGCACCAACGCCTTCAGGCGTGCCCGTAAAGATAACGTCGCCCGGTTCGAGGCGGAAAAACTTCGACAGGTACGCGACTGTCTCCGCGACTGACCAGATGAGATACGACACGTCGCTCTTCTGTTTGGTCTCGCCGTTGACCGTCAGCCACAGGCCGGCGTTGTCGAAGTGGCCGACCTCGCTGGCCGGATGAATCGGCCCAATCGGCGCAGAGTAGTCAAACGCTTTGCCAACCTCCCACGGACGTCCCATTTCGCGCATCTTCATCTGCAGATCGCGCCGCGTCATATCGAGGCCGACCGCGTAACCCCACACGTGATCGAGCGCCTCCTCGACATCGATATCCGAACCGCTCTTGCCAATTACCGCGACGAGTTCGGCTTCGTAATGGTAATTCCGCGTCTGCGACGGATAAGCAAGCTCGAGTGTTTCGCCAAAGGCGACGGGCACGATGGCATCGGCAGGCTTGCAGAAGAAGAACGGCGGTGCGCGATCGGGATCGAAGCCCATTTCGCGCGCATGCGCCGCATAGTTCCGGCCGACACAATAGACGCGGCGCACCGCGAACTGAGCGTCGCTACCGGTGACGGGAACAGCAATGGGCGCTTCGGGAGGGAAAACAAAAGCCATGGTGATTTGACTCGACAGGATTAAGAAAGCAGCAGCGTGCCGCGAACAGCGCGTGCAGAAGAGAAACGGCGGCGTCTAGCTGCGCTCTTCGCGCAGCAAATTCAGTGCGGTAAGCACAGGGCGATCCGAGTAGCTGAACAACACGCTCTCCGCCAATGCCGAGAGCCGCACGGGTGCCCACGACGGCGCGATGAACACGTCATGCGGCTCGAACACGAACTCATCGTCGCCGATCTTCACTGTGCCCTTACCTTCCACAACACAGTAAATCGTTGCGTCGGTGCTGCGATAGGCGCGCCCCTCGAAGCCCGCGGGCAGGTACTGCATGAACGTTGCGATGCCCGGCATGGGCCAGCCGCCCGTGGCCGGATTCACGTAGCGCAGCTTCACGCCATCCCACTCGTCGAGTTCACCATTGCGGTACAACGCGTCGAGCGCTTCGCGGCTGCGCGCGTACGGATAGCTGAAGATCGGCGAGGTGGGATCGGATACCCGGTGCCTCACAGGCCCCATGTTGTGGCCATAGCGCGCAAAACTGTCGCCCTCGGGCCGCGAGATCGGCTGCGTGGCCTCGGAGTAGTTTTCGGCAAAACCGGCGTCCATGTGTGCGACAAGCGGGATATCGAGACCATCGAGCCACACAACGGGTTCGCCGCCCTCCTCCAGGGAGGGATTGCCGTGGTCATGCCATGTCCACGAAGGCGTAATGATGAAATCACCCGGGTGCATCGTTGTGCGCTCGCCGTTGACCGCCGTCCAGGCTCCCTTGCCTTCTACAATGAATCGCAGTGCCGACTGCGTATGCCGGTGGCTGGGGGCAATCTCGCCGGGAAGAATAAGTTGCAGTCCGGCATACAGGTTCGGCGTCATACTCGACTTGCCGGGGAGACCCGGGTTTTCAAGTACTAACACACGACGCACAGCTTCTTCGGCGCTGATCAGAGAACCGGCCCGCATCACGAGATCCCGCACCTGCGCGTATTTCCAGATCGCAGGCAGTGCTTTCGGCCGAGGGGTCTTCGGAACGAGGCTGTGCAACGATTCCCAAAGCGGCGTCATACGCTGGCGGGCAATCTGCTCGTAGTAAGCGGTGCGCGATGCGACCGGATTATCGATAGTCATTGCGTCTCCTTTCGGTGCTGCGGGCAACGCGTGCTTAAAGGCGCCCTTGCTCGACGAGGCCACGACGGATGCGCTGGATCTCCGCCTCGCCAATCTGCAGAGCCTGCGCTGAAGTGTGGACAGAGTAATAGCCGAGCACCAGGTCATGGGGATGCGGGACGGCCGAGCCAATCACGTACTCGGCATCATCCAGGGCGACGAAATCCACGGCGGTCTCGCCGGGTTCGAAGACAATGATCTCGCCATGCTCCAATACCTCCGGAATAGAGACTTGTCCTTTACCCATAGCAACCCAGAGCACGGAGTGCCCCTTAGGCGGTTGATAACGCCAGCGCTCGCCCGCTTCGAGGGTCACCGCGAGATAGTTAATCGACATGGCTATCGCAATCGCGCTTTTGGCTCCGTCATGCTCCCCAAGCAGCACCCGGGCGGGCCCTATTTGCGGAATGTCGGCGGCGGACTGATAGATGCTTTCCGACGGACCGAGCTCAAACTCGGGCGGCAGCGCGACCCAGAGTTGGAAACCGCGTGTCAGGCCCGGCTCGCCCGCTCCGCCGGCATGCCACACGCCCTTGCCTGCGCGCATCCATTCCACGCCGCCCGCACGCAGCGTGCCGCTTGCGTTGTTGGTATCTTCGTAGCTGACGCTACCTTCGGCCACGTAGGTCAGCGTCGCGAGCCCCGAATGAGGATGCAGGCCGAAGGTCGGAAAGACATCGCCACGATTGTCAAAGAGATCGAGGAAAACGAACGGCTTCAGAACCCGGCCCAGTTCACCAGGACTCATCAGGCGCGTAATGTAGCTGTGGCTCTGGCCACGGGAACGATAAACGATGGCACGAGACTGATCGGACTCGCTAGCTGCGGTATTGGACATGGGACCTCTTGTAAGACCGGAGCGAAACTGAAACGAAGATGCGTGCGATATCAAACTGCCAGATCAGATTGCCCGCTTACAACGTGTCAAACAAAAAATTCAGGTGCCTTCCAGCAGGAACTCGATGATTAGCTTTCCTACCTCATCCGCCCTTTCGATGTTCGGGCAGTGGCCCGCGTTTGCGAGAACGGCCGCACGGGCGTCAGGAATGCGCGCAGCGAGGTCGTCGGCGAACCCCGGAAGCCGCAGCCTGTCCCGATCCCCTGCAACGATGAGCGTTCTGGCAGTTATGTTTCCATACGGCGTGCGATCCGCGCCGCCGAACTCGGTACGAACGGGCGCCTGCGGTGAGCGAAAGCGTGCCGCCGCGACCGCCTCCCACGCCCCGGGCGCGACGCTCAGTGCATGGCGGCGGCGGACGTACTCGCGATCCTGATACCAGACGGGATCTTCGAATATGGCAGCGAGCAAACCGGCCATTGCTTCCTCGCTGCCGTCATAGTCGAGCAGGCGGCGGCGCTCGTCGTTGTCGGGAATGAAACCGCCGCCGCTAATCGCGACCAGGCGATCTATCGGCAAACGGCACGGCGTTTCTGCGGCCATCTGAAGCAGAAAGGTTGCACCCATCGAATTGCCGATGAAATGCGCCTTGTCCAGCGCCATGAGTTGAATGAAACGCACCATGTGCGACAGCATGCGCTCGCGCTTGCTGTCGAAATCATGAATCTTTGCAGTCCTGCCGAATCCTAGCCAGTCTGGAGCAATCACCCGGAAATGACGGGCGAGCGCGGGCATGAGATATTCCCAGCTCGTCTCGGCACCACCCCCAAACTCGCCGCTGTGAAACAGCACGACCACCGGCCCTTCGCCAGCCTCGAGATAGTGGGTGCGCATCCCATCCACCTCGACATACCGGCTCCGATGCACCACCTCGACCGGCGGCACGCGCCATGTCTGCTCGCTTGTCACTACGGTGTTCACGACAATGCTCCCATTGGCCGCAGACGGCGCAGTTCGGCGCGGGGGCCCGCCGCCATCATGTCCGGAGTCCATTGCGCGGCGGGATCGACTGTACAGATAACATTGCTGACGCCAGGCACGCGCGCGACCACCTGCTCCACCTGAGCGATGATATTGGCCGCCTGCCAGCAAACCGGACTGGTCAGGCGCAACTCGATGTGCGCTACACCGTCTTCGGTCAACGTCACCTTCGTCACCATTCCCATGTCGATCAGGCTGATTGGAAGGCCTGTCGCAATCGAGCAGGGATCGACCACCTGATCGAGCATGGCTTCAATTCCAGCGGAGTCACGCATTGGAAACCTCCTGCACAGTCGAGAACGGTGCGAGTGGCCCGCCCGGCCGCCGGCGCGCGAATTCGTCGCCGCGCGTAGCCAGGAGGCGGGCTTCGAGATCGAGTCCGGTCATGCGGCCGTAGTTGTCAAACAGGATTGCCCGCTTGGCGGCAAGATCGAGTTGCGGAAGACCGGCCCCCTCGATCAGCGCCTCTGGAAAAGCGAATTCGCGCACGAACGTTTCCAGCAGCGGCTGCGGATGGAAGGCCATCGCTCCCGTGCCCCACAGGATCCGCTCGATAGCATGCTGCCCTCCCGGGCCGATCAGCGCAGCCATCGCATGAAGAAATGCCGCCGGGCGGCTGGCCGCCAGGGCGCTGGTGATCTCGAGATTGACATACACGTTGTCGAACCGCGCGAGTTGCCACGCCGTCTCCTCCAGGAACGCCATGCCGCCGTGGACAATTTCGAAGTTCAGCCCTGGGAAAGCCATGCATGCCCGGTCGATATCGCTGACCTTGTAATGCTCCATGGGCACCGGCCCAAGCGGAAGTGCCTTATGTACGGCAACGACCTTGATCCCAAGCTTCTCGGCTCGTTCGAACAATGGAAACGCGATCTCCGGATCGTCCATCTTCCATCCGCGTATCTCGCTGCCGACCCAGCTGTTCGGATAGAGCTTGAGTCCGACCGGACGCAGCAGCTCCACCTGCCGCTCCAGTTCATCCAGCGCCGCCTTGCCGGTCATCGGATCAACACCGCAGTAAGTGATAAACCGATGCGGCCATCGCGCCTGAGCCTCAATTGCCTTGTCCAGGCTGCACAACCCGTCCTTAAACGAGAATATGGGCAGAACGTGATAGACGGCGAGATCGGTGTCGCTTTCGAGGAACACCTGTTCAGCCGCCTCCTGGATGGACCAGTCCCGATAGAACTGCGCCCGCGTCGGTGCGTAGCCATGCCGCGCCGTCGCCACGACCGACCCATAAACAAGATCGCATAACGGCGCGGCAAAGCGATTGGCATAGTTCGCCGCATCCATGTTGTAGGCATGGACGACAGCATCCAGTATGGGCAGACCATCAATCATCGTTCGCCTCCTCAGTGATTTTTAGAAAGTATCTCCATCGATATCACTGACGTCCAGAACAGAAAACTCACTGCGCAATCTGGTTTCAAGATCAGATGACATGTTCTGCATGGAGGACTACTCAATCGGCGACCGGAGAGGTCAATTGAAAATATCGTCACCACGCATCCTGTTCTCGAAGTGAGATTGCCCTATCAGCATTTACCGTTGGACATGGCGTGACCGCCGGATAATCTACGCAATATAGGGAAGGCACGCCGCCCCGACGAAGATCGGCATCTTTGCCGTGGCGACCGGTGTAGGCGAACGGGATCGGCCGCATTACACCGCACATGCTTCCGTTTATGGAAGCAGGCCGGCCTGCGTTTTCCATTCATCAACGCAATTCAATAACTTAATTAGCATAACTTTAGATTGGAGCGTCTCATGACATCCCAGCGCCACATCGCTATCAACGCGTTCTATATGGCTTCGCCTACACAATCATGGGCAGGAATGTGGCCGCACCCGCAGTCAGCCGGATCTGACTACAACAAGCTCCAATTCTGGATCAACCTTGCCAAACAGGCGGAATCCGGATTGATCGACTGCGTGTTCCTTGCGGATGCGCTTGGCGTGCCGGACACATATGGTGGCGCGCCCGACGCCGCAATCCGGAGCGGCGCGCACTTTCCCGCCAACGATCCAATGTTGCTGATTTCGGCCATGGCCTCCGTGACCCGGCATATCACCTTCGGCGTGACCGGCAACACCACTTACGAGCCGCCCTATCTCCTCGCCCGACGTCTGTCGACGCTTGATCAACTCACGGAAGGCCGGCTAGCGTGGAACATCGTTACCGGCGTGATGCCATCAACCGCGAGAGCGATGGGGCAGAGCGAGATGGTCTCGCATGACGCCCGCTACGACGTCGCCGATGAGTACATGGATCTCGTTTACAAGCTTTGGGAAGCCAGTTGGGAGGACGGCGCTGCGATTCGCGACCGTGCGCGCGGCATCTTTACGGATCCCTCCAAGATTCATGCGATTCATCATCGCTCTGAGCATTTCGCTTGCGACGGCATTCACTTGTGTGAACCGTCGCCCCAGCGGACACCATTGCTCTTTTCAGCCGGCGCCTCATCCCGCGGGATTGCCTTCGCGGGTCGGCATGCGGAATGCAGTTTCATGTCCACCAACAGCATCGACTTCGCCCGCAAAACAACTGAGCGATATCGTCAGGCGGCCGTAGCCGCCGGGCGTACGCCAGACTCCATAAAGGTGTTCAATGCAGCCACCGTCATTGTCGGTGCAACTGAAGACGAGGCGCGCGATCGGGTCCGGGAATATCAGCGCTACACAAGCGAGGAAGGCAATCTCGCGATTTTTTCCACCTGGCTCGGCGTGGATCTGTCGCGTTACGATCCTGATGCACCGATTGATGTCGTGGAAAGCAACGCTGTGCAATCTATCGCCGACTCCATGCGCGCTACAGGCGACATGGGCAAGGTGACGTTGCGCGACCTCGCGCGTTTTGCCAATGTCGGTGGAAGAGAGGCGTTCATTGTGGGCTCGCCCGATCAGGTCTGCGATACGCTGTTGAAATGGCGCGACGAAGCCGATGTGGATGGATTCAATCTCGTGCGCACCGTCGAACCCGGTAATCTCCAGAATTTCATCGATCTGGTTATCCCACGTCTCCAGGAAAGAGGAGCCTTCAAGACTGGCTATAAGGAAGGCACCATGCGCGAACAACTGTTTCCGGAAACCGGACCGAGGCTGCGAGCAGATCACTATGGAGCGCGTTTCCGCCCCTCAGTGAACCGCCCGTAAGGAACTCGCCCTTTCCTCAAGCACGAGCCGGCGTCCGAGGCACCCGCCGGCAAGGACTAGCGCTGCCCGCCGCTCACTCGGTGAGCCGCGGACAACGCTAGCCCCGATTACCGCCCCCTCCCCTCCCCTCGCCTCACACTTTGACGAAGCTGACTCCCGCCAGCGGGCCGAACGGCAACGACGCCAGCGGCCCGCCGACATCGAGCGCTCCAAGATCGACTGCGAAAAAACCAGCCTTCGCGATAAGCGCGCGGACGGTCGTTTTGGCATCCGGGTCGTCACCGGAATAAAACAGCACGCGATTACCGCCAGACACTTCCGGTTCGTGCAGAACGTTCACATCGAGGTGGTTGAATGCCTTGACAAGACGCGCTCCAGGAACGAGATCGCTAACCACGCTGCTCGAGTGACGGCCGCCAAGATCGACTGGCTTGATACCGTAGGCAGCCAGCGGGTTGCTCGGGTCATTGGCGTCCGGTGAGTCCGGGTCGATCCATTCGACAGGATTGGTGCCGTCGACAACAATGCGCCCGTTCCATGCGGGCAGCCCCCCGAGCACCCGTTTCAGATCCACCCAGCGAATGGCGACGAAGACGATATCGGCCGTGGCGCCTTCCTCCGTGGTACCGGCCCTGATCGCCGGGCCGAGTTCCTCGACCAATCCCGAGAGGGAATCAGGGCCGCGGCTGTTCGAAATAATTGCCGAAATGCCCGCCCTGGCGAACGCCCGGGCCAGGTTCGACCCCAACGCGCCCGCACCGATAATGCCAATGCTCATGCCTCAATCCTCCAACCGTTAATTCGGCTCAGGCCGCCGTGGCCACTACTGCACACCAGGTAGATATGTCGATGACACATCGACACATAGACGAAAGAAAACTCAGGACTGCGGAAGTCGAGACGTCCCGAGCCGCGCGATCTCGGCAACAATATCGGCGATCGTGTAGCTGGAGAGTTCGGCCTCGAGCGCGTTTCTGGCTCGTTGCAGCGCCGGGTGCATGGCTTGCCGAATATTGGCGCCGACCGGACAGCCAATGCATGGCGGCGTCCGAGGCAGGCTGAAGAGCTCTGTATCCTCGACCGCGTTATAAACGTCCAGCAGGCGGATTCTTTTCACCGGCTTTGCCAGCAATGCGCCGCCACCGGCGCCCAATTGCGATTTAGTCAGCCCTGCGTCACTCAACCGCGAAAGCAGGCCCCGAATGACCACCGCACCGGTGTTCACCGACCTGGCCAGATCCTCCGAACGCAGCGGCTTGCCGCCGTTGACGGCAAGCGCTGCGAGTGTGTGGATAGCGACGGCAAAGCGGGTGCTGGTGGGCATAGGCCGGACCGAGCAACGCGACTAGAGCGCGGACGGAGCCACAATGGAAGCACGAC
>DASVNP010000059.1:0-8909 GCA_036383775.1 Paraburkholderia sp.
CCTGCGCGCGGTGTGTCCTACGCCGACTTCACTCCTGCGCTACAAGACAGACGCAACATTGCCGGGCACGTTAATACACATCCCGGTGTGACTCAACAGCAAACGCAATTCATGGCTGAGCTGCAAAGTTGGTGGCAACAACACCTGCCCGTTGTCGAGGCGCTGGCGCCTGATGCCGACAATCAGCATGCGACCAGCCGTAACGTCTATGCCGTTCGCGCTACACTGCTCGACAGCATCGAACGCACCTTTGCAGGTCAGGGTCTGTTGAACCAATATCAGGTGCGTGGCGCTTTTGCGAACTATTACAAGCAACTGGCCTCCGACTTCAAGTCCATTGCCGCGAGTGGCTGGGGGCCGGAGTTAATACCCGATGAGGACATCCTGCAAAGCCAGTTTCCGCAAGTGTTGGCCGAGCTCGAAGTCCAGCACTCCCGCTTGGCCGAATTGCAAGCGCTGTTCACCTCCGCCGGCGACGAAGATTTTGATGATGCCGATGATACCGGGGTGCTGCCCGCCGACGAGGTCAAAACCCTCAAGGACGAGTTAAAGGACGCCATGGTCCAGCGAAAGGACTCGATCAAAGCCCTAAAGGGGGCACTGGGGCATCTGTTCACCGAGATCAAGGCGGCAGGCAAGCTCCCGAAGGGCACGGACAGGCGCCACTATTGTAGTGATGGCCTCACTCACAAGGAGGCACAGTTTAGCAATGGCCAGCGCTTGCTGGACCTTGCTGCTTCGGTGGGGCATACGTCTGCTGTCGCGGTGAAAATCGAGCGGGCAATGACGGTAGGTCAACGGGCTAAAAACACGGCGGAGCGCATTGAAGCGAAGCTGATTACTCACAAAGCACTGGAAGATGAAGCCAGGACGCTGAAGGTGATGATCAAATCGACTGGAGTCAAAAAGGATGAGCTGGTTGAGCAGGCGCGCCTCAAAATCAGCAAGGACCAGGCCCGCGCCGCAATCATCGAGCGCCTTGGCCAGGCGTTGTTCGACAGTTACCGCCAATACCTTCGCGCTAATCAGGGCGCCTGTATTTTAGCCATTGAAAACCTTTGGGGCAAGTATGCAGTGACGGCGAAGCAGATTGAGGCAGAGCGTGATAATGCCGCGAGGATGATGCATGAATTTTTGGTGGAGTTGGGGTATGAGTGAACCGCAGCAAGTGAGGCCCAGTGTCCGGTTGGAGACACTTGCTCACATTGATCCTGATACTTTGAGCGAGACAACAAATCCGCGATTTCGCTTTAAGTACATTGACATTTCCTGCGCATCGGACGGAAAACTGACGCTTCCATCTGGTTTCATCGAGTTCGTCGATGCACCGAGTCGCGCGAGAAAGATACTGAAGAACGGCGACGTTATCATTTCCACAGTACGCCCTAACCTTAAAGCATTTGCATATTGTAGGCTCGTCGACGGCCCATACATTGCCTCGACTGGCTTTGCTGTATTGCGGGCCAAAGAAAATGTTGATGCATATTTTTTGCTTTCCGCGTTACTGAGTGATCACATCTACAACCAAATAGAAAGTTATGCAGTAGGGTCCAATTATCCTGCAATTAACTCGTCCGATGTCCGGCGACTTCAATTACCCGTATTTACGCCCAAAGACCAGCGGGCGATCGGGCGAGTGCTGGCAATCGCCGACACCACCATCGAAAAAACCGAAACTCTGATCGCCAAATATCAACAGATCAAGGCTGGGCTTATGCGCGACCTGTTCACTCGTGGGGTGCTCCCGAACGGCCAACTGCGCCCGCCGCTCGGTGAAGCGCCCGAGTTGTATCAGGAAACGGCGATTGGATGGATTCCGAAGGAGTGGAAAGTCTCGGGTCTAGCATTGCAAGGCCGGCCCGGCACGAGTTGGCTACGCACAGGTCCATTCGGGTCCGCATTGAAAGGCGAGCACTGGCGCAGCCACGGGCATCCTGTCATCACGATCGGTGCGCTAGGTGAAGGCGTGTTCACCTCGGAGGAATTGCTATTTGTGAGTGTGAGAGATGCCTCGCGGTTATTCGACTTCCAATTGAAGTCTGGTGATGTAGTTTTCTCTCGTGTCGCCGACGTCGGTAGATCGGTTGTTGTGCGTGATGAACAGGCTGGTTGGATCATGTCGTCAAATCTAATGCGTATCTCGGTTGATGAACGGTGCGCACGGCCCGACTTTCTCCAGCTGGCGTTGGCTGGCGACGTGCGAATCAAGGCGCAGATTCGTGCTCGCGTAAATACCGGTGGGCGCGATGTGGCAAATAGCGAGGTATTGAACCAACTTCGTTTTGTTTGGCCGGATATTAGTGAACAAGATAGGATCATTTCGCTTTTGAGTCGCGCAAGCCGCAATTTAATTTCGGAACAGCAAAAGGCGGCGAAACTTCGTCTTCAAAAACTCGGTCTGATGCAAGACCTGCTCAGCGGCAAGGTGGCCGTGAAGGTGGATGAACCGGAGGCTGGCCATGCCTGACAAGCTGTCGATTAAGCTCGATGGTCTGCTGTGCCAGCGCATGGTGGAAAGTAGGCGTATCGAGTACACCACCGGTGGGGCACTAGATGTCAACCACATGGAGGCAATCGCATGAGTTCCGAGGCTTCCGTGTCCCTGACGCCCCCGCCCAGCGGCTATGCCGAATGGCTGGTCGATCTCAAAAGCCGCATCCACACGGCGCAGCAGCGCGCCGCGCTGGCCATCAACCGCGAACTGGTGGGGCTGTATTGGCATATCGGTAGCGAGATTCTGGCGCGCCAAGCCAATCAAGGCTGGGGTGCCAAGGTGATCGACCGGCTGGCGCAGGATCTGCGCAGCGCTTTCCCGGACATGAAAGGCTTTTCGCCCCGGAACCTGAAATACATGCGTGCTTTTGCCCAAGCATGGCCGGAGCCCGAATTTGTGCAGCAGGTTGCTGCACAATTGCCGTGGTTTCACCTGTGCACCTTAATTGACAAGCTGAAGACGCGCGCCGAGCGCGATTGGTATCTGGCGCAAGCGGTTGAACACAATTGGTCGCGCAATGTGCTGGCGATCCAGATTGAAACCCGGCTGAAAGACCGCAGCGGTACCGCCCTGACAAACTTCGACGCGCGCTTGCCCAAGCCGCAGTCCGACCTGGCCAGGGAATCGCTTAAAGACCCCTATCGTTTGGACTTTCTGGGGCTGGGAAAAGAGGCCGAAGAGCGTGACATCGAGTCTGCCCTGGTTCAGCACATCACCCAATTCCTGCTGGAACTGGGCGCGGGGTTTGCCTATGTGGGGCGGCAGGTGCTTGTGGAAGTCGGCGGCGACGATTTTTTCATCGACCTGCTGTTCTACCACCTCAAGCTGCGCTGTTACGTGGTCGTCGAGATCAAAGCCGGTAAATTCAAGCCGGAACACTTGGGTCAACTAGGTTTTTATTTGACCGCCGTGGATGCCCAAATCAAGACGGAGCACGATGGTGCCACGATCGGTTTGTTGCTATGCAAGACCAAAAACAAGGTGGTGGCCGAATACGCCTTGCGCGACAGCAGCCGTCCCATGGGTATCGCCGAGTATCAGTTGATCGAATCGCTGCCCACCACACTGCAAACCAGCTTGCCCAGTATTGAGCAAATTGAGCAGGAACTGGCGAACGGTGGATAAGAGGACCATGGATGAGTGAATACACGGAAGTCGAGCGGCCCTTCATGGAGCAACTGGCCGAGCTCGGCTGGACGGTTATCGATCAGGGCGCCGGGATCCCCCAGGAGGCTGCGTCCAGCCTGCGCGACAATTTCCGCCAGTGGTTGCTACCGGATGTGTTCGATGCGGCAGTGCGTGCGATCAACCGCGACGACCGGGGGCGTGCCTGGCTGACGGACCGGCAGCTCGAAGACTTGCGCGGGCAACTTTTGCGCCAGCCCAACCGTACATTGTTGGAGGCCAACGAAGCCATCCAGTCGTTGCTGTTCAAGGCCCAGGTCGATGTCAACGAGCTGACCGGGGAGGCCGATCCGGTGGTGCGCCTGATCGATTTTCACGTCCCCGAAAATAACCGCTTCCACGCCGTCAATCAGTTCCGCATCGATACGCCGGGCTGTGTAAAGGCGTTCATCATCCCGGATATCGTCCTGTTCGTGAACGGCATTCCGCTGGCTGTGGTGGAGTGCAAGAAGGGCTCGGAGACTTGCGCCAATCCAATGCAGGAAGCATTTGCGCAGTTGCAGCGCTACATGCGTCGTCGCCAGGAAACCGAACACGCCGGCCTAAAGGAAGGCGAACCGCGCCTGTTCCACAGCAATTTGCTGTTGATTCGCAGCAGCGGCAACGAGGCCGACTACGGCACGATTACTTCGGACGCTGAGCATTTTCACGCCTGGAAGACGCTATATCCTGAGGATGAGGCAGGTCGGGAAGGGTTGAGCGCTCAGCAGCAACTGATCGCTGGGATGCTGACCAAACCCAATTTGTTGCAGATTCTACGCACCAGCGCGGTGTTCATGGACACCGATGGCGGCCCTCGCGTCAAGGTAGTCTGCCGTTACCAGCAGTTCCGCGCCGCAGGCAAGATCGCACAGCGCCTGCGCTATGGCGGCACGGCCATGGAGCGCAGCGGCGTGGTATGGCACACTCAGGGTTCGGGAAAATCGCTGACCATGGTGTTCCTGGCGCGCATGCTGCGTGCCAGCAGTGACCTTGCCGATTACAAGATCGTGCTGGTCAATGACCGCCAGGATCTGGAGCAACAACTGGCCGCAACGGCCACGATGATCGGCGGACGGGTGAATGTGATCGAAAGCCGGGCGGGCTTGCGGGAGCATCTGGGCACAGAAAGCTCCGATGTCAGCATGGTGATGGTGCACAAGTTTCAGGAGCATAAGCAGACGCTGAGCAATGCCGTAGCCGAGGCCCTAGGCACGTATCTGGCAATGCCGTCGGGTAAGACCTTCGGTATCGTCAACACCTCGGAGCGCATCGTTTTGATGATCGACGAGGCACACCGCACACAGAGTTCGGATCTGGGCGATAACCTGTTCGAAGCTTTCCCCAACGCCGCACGCATTGCCTTCACCGGCACACCTCTGATCACCGAGCGTCATGGCGAAAAGAAAACGCACAAGCGTTTTGGCGAGTGCATTGACACCTACCGCTTGATGGATGCCGTCAACGACGGCGCAACGCTGCAAATCCTCTATGAAGGCAAGACAGCCAACAGCGCGCTGAACGAAAAGCATGCCTTCGACATGGCATTTGAAGATTTGTTCAAGGACCGCAGCGATGAGGAGTTGCTGGCGATTAAGAAGAAATACGGCGCCACCGGTGACATTCTCGAAGCGGAAAACCGCATCAACGCGATTGCTCGCGACCTGGTCACGCACTATGTGGACAACATCTTGCCCAATGGCTTCAAGGCGCAGGTGGTGTGCCATTCCAAGCTGGCTTGTGTGCGCTATCAGGTCGGCATCAACGCTGCGCTGACCGAGCGCATCTCCAAAGAGGGAGCGCAGGCTGTGCCCAATGCGGCATTGATCAAACAGCTGCGCTTCCTGAAAACAGCCGTCGTGATGTCCAATGATGGCACCAACGAAGCCGCCTATATCTCCCACGCCCGTAAGCAGGCTCAGCGGATGAATGCGGTGGAGAACTTTTGTCGAGGTTTTAATTCGGATGACCCCGACCAGGAGTATACCGGTATCGCCTTTTTGATCGTGTGTGACATGCTGCTGACCGGCTTCGATGCGCCCATCGAGCAGGTGATGTACATCGATAAGAAGCTGCGTGAACATACTTTGTTGCAGGCGATAGCCCGTACCAACAGGGTCAAGAAGGGCAAGCTACGAGGCTACATCGTCGATTACATTGGCCTGGCTAATCACCTAACAGACGCGCTCACCTTGTATGCGGCCAGCGATGAGTTGCAAGAACTACGTGAGGGAATGCAGAGCATAACCTCCGAACTGCCGGTGTTGGAGGAACGCTATCAGCGTATGCTGCAGCATTTCACGGCATTGAATGTTAAGGACATTAAAGCTTTCGTGAATGGTGAATTGTCCAGTTTGGATGCCGATGCGGCTGTGGTGCACGCGGCGGTCAAGGCTCATAAGGACGACAAGAGGCGGGCAGACTTCGAGGTATATTTCAAGAAATTCTTGATGAGCTTGGATATCATTTTGCCGCACAGTTCGGCCCACGCGTATCGCGTGCCGGCTAAGCGCCTTGGTTATATTCTTCAGGTTTGCAAGGAGCGTTACAAGGACAGCAGTCTAGATTTAGGCAACGCCGGCGAAAAGGTGCGGGCGCTGATCAACGAGCATCTGATCAGCCTAGGTATCACCCCCCGGATACCGCCTGTGGAATTGTTGGCCGAGGATTTTCTGGAGAAGCTTAATCGCCACGCCGGCCAGAATGGCGAGGCCAAGGCCAGCGAAATGGAGCACGCCATCCGCAAACATTGCACAGTGCACCACGAAGAAGATCCAGCGTTCTACAAGAGCTTGTCTGAGAAAGTCGATGCACTGATCGAGAAGCATCATAACGAGTGGGATTTGCTTGCGGAAAGACTTATTGCATTGCGTCACGAGGCTATCGTTGGTCGTCAGCAGGGCGAAGACGGCATGAGTCGTGAGGCCACGACGTTTTTCGAACACCTTGTTCAAGTTGGCTTTGCCAACGGTTCCGTCAGTGAAGCGGACAAGCCCGCCTTTAAGGCGCTGATGGAAACCACGGTGGAGATTCTTCAAGAAACTATCGCCAGCATCGACTTCTGGCACAATCCAGATAAACAAAAGCGGGCACGTGGCCTGCTCAAAACCGAGATCGCCAAAGTTGGTATCGAAGAACTGAAACAGAATCGCGAGCGTGTCGCCGTCGAGATTATGAAACTTGCAAAAAACCGGCACGACGAGCTCATAAAAGTAGTCCGGATGGGAGGTGCATGATGCAATTGCGACATGTGCATGACATCGAATATCAGCTATTGCCGGGAGCTGACCGGCAGACCACGGACATCGTCATTGAACGCACCGGCGTGATCACGGTGCGCCCTCCGCGAACAATGACTCCGGAGCAGGTCGATGAAACGGTATTTAGTAAGCGGATGTGGATTTATCGCAATCTGGCCGAATGGCGTGACTTGAATACCTCGCACGTCAATCGTGAATGGGTCAACGGCGAGTCCTTCCTTTACTTGGGTTGTCACTACCGCCTGCAGCTAGTTGTCGAACAGGATGAACCGCTCAAATTGAAGGATGGTCGATTCTGTTTATTGAGAACTGTTGTCGAGGCAGGCGGCCGCGAGTCGGCCCATCAGGCCTTTGAGGACTTTTACAGACAGAAGGGGCTACCGCGTATCAAAAAGCGGGTCGCATACTTTGCTGCAAAGGTCGGTGTGCAAATGAATTCGGTGCAGCTAAAGGAACTGGGGTATCGGTGGGGGGCGTGTCTGAAAAATGGTGATTTGCATTTTCACTGGAAGTGCTTAATGGCACCTCTCACCATCATCGACTATATCGTCGTTCATGAATTATGCCACCTGCGTCACCGCGATCATTCGGATGCTTTTTGGAACGAAGTAGACAAAGTGCTACCGGACTATCGCGAACGCAAGGACTGGCTCAGAGTGCATGGCGCGGAACTGGATCTTTGAACGCTCCGCTGTAGTGTGACACCCAATTCCCAAGACTATATTTTTTCACTCCTAGTCTTGCCCCATGCCGATCGCATCGTTGCTTTACATGAAAATATGCTGACATGCACCTTATTGAAGAATCACGCCGGCATCTTATTGTGCGGCGACCACCTGACATTGCAGTCGCTGCACGAAGTGGTGGACTAGGTGAATGAGCAGTCGCTCATTATCGCCGACAAGGAAGGTGTGTTCCTCGGCCTTGCCTATGACGTGCGCAAGGCCTACGAAGGGCAGCGGCAGGTGATCGCGCCGCCCGCGAACTTTGAGGAAGTCGGTGTCCGCTAGGGCGTCGAGATATTGTGGCCGGTGCTGCTGGTGCAATGCCGGATGCTGCGAACTTCGCTGGACCAAGCGACAGCAAGCGAACTCAGGCAGGACTTGTTGCTCCAACCATGAGCGTAACATCGCCCCTTGCGTGGCGTCCTTTCGTTCAACTGACAGCACGCCCAACTCCAGTTCCATGACCGTGATGGCCGACACAAACAGATCGGTGGCATCAACGCTTTCGGCCCATGCAGTCACATTGATATCGGCCTTATTCAAGCGTATCTTACGCAGTTCGGACACCACGTTGGTATCGAGAACAAACATCACGACAAGTCAGCTGGCCGAATCGCGATGGCTGCACGCGGCGGATCAAACTCGATGTCGGCGATATCCGGCATGGCCAGTGCATCGGCGATGTTACGCCGCTGCTTGGTGAGCCGCTGATAATCCTCGAAGGTCATTAGCACGTGAGCTGGTCGGCCCCGGTCCGTGATCAAAACGGGCCCGTTGCTCGTGGCCCGTGTGGCCTCGCTTGCGCGCTGATTGAATTCGCGGCTCGAAATGGTGGTAATGGTCATGGTGTCGATCTCGTACAGTGAACGATGTAGTGATGTTACTGAATTGAGCATGTGGTTTCAATTGAGTCCGGGGTGCCAGCTCGGTCCGCTTCAAAAATACCTGGGACCGTCCATATTTCGCCTGTTATGATGCCGTGACCGTGCCACCTAGACGTGCGGCGCCGAGACAGTTCAATACTCATAACTATATGCAAGAGTTTTATAAAAAGGCGTTGCAGGCGCTGATTTTCCTGCTCGTCGTGGACGCCCTGCTGGCGGTTTTTTTTGTGTACCAGACCTTTCCGACCAAGACGCTGCTGCCGGTGAATATAGCTGGTTCCCGCTGGCATTACGGAACGCATTCCGACGTAGTCACTGGCGGAGGGTCGTCGGTGCGCTTGCACGACAATTCGCCCGACCGCCTTCGCTTCGACTTCAAGCT
>DASVNP010000060.1:0-10391 GCA_036383775.1 Paraburkholderia sp.
GTGGGTGGACCGCCGGGGGTCAACGCGTTGCCCGCGACCCTTTATCCAACGTCGCTAAGGGCAACCGGAGTGGGCTGGAGTCTGGGAATCGGCCGGGCCGGTTCGATTATCGGCCCCGTCGTGGCAGGGCAACTGATCAGGCTGCAGTGGTCGAACACCGCACTGTTTGTCGCCGCAGCCGTACCCGCGTTGGCATCGTGTTTGATGCTCGTTTTGCTCAGTCGTACCTCAGAAAAAAAACGTACTGATTGCGTCGAGTGTTAGCGGGCTGCTGAAGATGCAGAAAATCAGGATTACGAAGTCAAGGATGGTGGCATGAGCATTTCGATCAAGGTGAATGGCAAGCAGCACCATTTGACCGCAACAGCGGACACGCCACTACTCTACGTGCTGCGCAACGATCTCCAGTTGAACGGTGCGAAGTTCGGCTGCGGCGAGGCGCAGTGCGGCGCGTGCACGGTCATGATCGGCAACGATGCGGCGCGCTCATGTGTATTTCCAGTCGGCGCGGTGGGCGCGAAGCCGGTGACCACCATCGAAGGCCTGGGTCACGGCGGGCAGCGGCTTCACGCATTGCAGAAGGCCTTTCTCGCGGAGCAGGCAGCACAGTGCGGCTATTGCTCGAGCGGCATGCTGATGGCCGCGAAAGCGCTGCTGGATCGAATTCCCGACCCCGATCCGGCGACCATACGGCGCGAACTGGCCGGGCAGAAATGCCGGTGCGGCGTGCACAACCGGATCGTTCGCGCGATTCAGCGTGCAGCGGTGGAGTTGCGCGCATGAGCACCGTCAGACTTTCCCGACGCGCCTTCGGCAAGCTGGCAGGTGCAGTGGTCGCAACGTTCTCGCTTGCTCCGTTTGCGGAGTTCGCGAGAGCCGAGGCCGAGCTTCCAGTCGATCTTCGCACCAATCGCAGGCTTGACGGCTGGATTCGAGTCGACGAGGACAACACAATCACGATTTTCACGGGAAAGGCCGAGTTGGGGCAGGGTATTCTTACCGCGCTCTCGCAGATCGCTGCCGACGAACTCGACGTGGATCTGGCGCACGTGCGCATGGTTTCCGCGGACACCACCCGCAGCCCGAACGAGACTTATACGTTCGGCAGCCAGTCCGTCGAACAAGGCGGGGCGGCGTTACGCACTGCGGCCGCGCAGGCGCGGGCGGTGCTGCTCGGCGCGGCTTGCCGGCGACTTGACGTGTCAGCGTCGGCCGTTCGCGTCGAAAACGGTGTGATTCTGGTCGCAGACGGCCGGCACATGACGTACGCCGATGTCGTGAAGAACGAGCAAGATCTCCTTACACGTGACGTAACGGCAGACGTCACGCCAAAGCGTGCAGCGGACTACAAGCTGGTCGGCAAGTCGGTGCCACGCATGGATCTTCCCGCGAAATTCACCGGTGGGGCTGCGTTCGTTCAGGATATGCGCCTGCCCGGCATGCTGTTTGGCCGTATCGTACGGCCGCCTAGGTATGGCGCAAAACTTGTTTCGGTAGACGAAGCATCTATCAAGCAACTGCCTGGCGTCGTTTCCGTTGTTCGCAATGGCCACTTTCTGGGTGTGATCGCCGAGCGGGAAGAGCAGGCCATCGCGGCGCGCCATGCGTTGATCGAGCGCTCGCAGTGGAGTGCGGATTTCGTCGCGTTGCCGGACGTCGATCATCTTCAGGCGGCGCTGCCTCAGTGGCGGAGCAAAGATAAGGTCATCAGCGAGGCGGGACAGGATACGCCGACAGCGGAGTCTACGATTCAACTGGAGGCGACCTACTCTCGGCCATATCTTTCGCACGCGTCAATCGGTCCGTCCTGTTCCGTTGCGCAACTCAAGAACGACCACATGACGGTCTGGTCTCACACGCAGGGTGCGTTTCCGCTGCGCGGCAATCTGGCAACGGTACTGGACATGCCCGCAAGCGCCGTCGATGTTGTGCACGTTCCCGGTTCAGGCTGTTACGGCCATAACGGCGCCGATGACGTTGCGCTCGACGCGGCGCTGCTGGCCCGCGAAGTCGCGGGGCGTCCGGTAAAAGTTCAATGGATGCGCGATGACGAATTCGCCTGGGCGCCCATCAGCCCCGCAATGGTCATGCATGTGAAAGCCGCCCTGTCCAAAGATGGCCGAATCACCGACTGGAACTACGAGGTGTGGAGCAATTCACACGCGATGCGGCCGGGCCAGCCCGGCGGAATAAATCTTCTGGCCGCCTGGCACCTGGCCAAACCGTTCCAGCCGTCGCCACCGCCGGAGATTCCGCAGCCCTACGGCAATGGCGATCGCAACGCAGTACCGCTCTACGATCTGCCACGCAAACGCGTGACCAACCATCTGCTTCTGGACTCGCCTATTCGCACGAGTTCACTGCGTACGTTGGGCGCTTTCGGCAATGTGTTTGCAATCGAGTCGTTCGTGGATGAACTGGCTCTGGCGGCACACGCGGACCCGGTCGAATTCCGCCTCGCGCACCTGAGCGATCCGCGCGCGATTGCAGTGGTGCGGACGGTGGCAAGCCGGTCCGGATGGCAATCAGGGCAGAAAGGCGACGGGCAGCGCGGACGTGGCGTCGCCTATGCACGCTACAAGAACATCGGAGCGTATGCGGCAATTGTCGTTGATGTGCACGTCGACAGCACCACAGGTGTAATCAGCGTGACCAACGTGACCGCCGCAATCGACGTAGGCCAGGTCATCAATCCGGATGGCGTAAGGAACCAGATCGAGGGTGGCATCGTTCAGGCGCTGAGCTGGGCACTCAAGGAGCGTGTCACGTTCGACAGAGAACGGATTACTACACGCCGTTGGCAAGACTACCCCATTCTGTCCTTCGACGAGGTGCCGCCAATCGACGTCGTGGTGCTTGAGCGTCCTGATCAAGCGTCGATTGGCGCGGGCGAATGTTCACTGGGTCCGACCGGTGCGGCACTGGCGAATGCTGTCGCGAATGCGAGCGGCATTCGCCTGCGAGATCTGCCTTTGGTGCCGGCGAAAGTCCTGGAGATACAACACGCCTGATCTGTACCCGTCCCGCAACCCGTGTCGTCAGCCGTACGAGGGCCGGGTTACGGGCTAGGGATTAAGCGAGGTCGTCAAGCGCACCTGCGTTCTCGTACAACTTGAGCAGCATGGAGCGAAGCGCCTGAACGTCGTCTGCCGCGAATCCCGAAAGGACCACGGACTCATGCTGCCGGGCAACGGGGACGATGCGCAGAGCAAGTTCCTCGCCCTTTTGAGTCAGGGCAATCCTGATTGACCGCCCATCCGTGGCGCTCCTCTCGCGCTTCACCAGCTCTTCATTCTCAAGACGGTCAATGATCCTCGACAGGGCGGAAATATCCGGTGTCGCGTGCAGGGACAGCTCAGACAGGGTCTGCCGCGGCACGTACAGCAGCGAGGCGCAGACCCGCCACTCGCTCAGGCTCAGGCCAAACGGTTTCAGTGCCTTCGCGAAGGCGTTGCCCATTCTGCTTCCCGCACGAGTCAGCAGGTAGGGAATGGCCAGTTCGAGTTCTTGCGGTCGCTTGGGTATCTTCATGGTGGTCGGAAGCGCAGAGGGTTTACGTGGCTATTTGTACTTGATAAATCAACTATACTCCATTCCATGCATTGTTGAAAAATCAAATAAAGTATTGAGGACATCGCATCTGATGTTTGCTGTCTTCGACCCAGGTTAGGGAAGAAGTCGAATCGGTTGCAGACGGTGGCGACCGGTACGACAAAATCGCGCAATGTTTGTCAGCAGGGTAGTTCGTAGTGCATATAAAAAATGATGAGTAAAGCAAATGGAGATCGGACGTGAAAACATCAGCGAATTTGGCCAAAGGTGGGCTCTCATGGAGTCGCATGATAGGGTGCGGCGTCGCGTCGCTGCTGGCATGCGTGTCGGGCGCATCGCATGCGCAGAGCGCGGTGACCCTGTACGGCATCATCGATACCGGCGTTGAGTATGTCACCAACATCGGTGCAAAGGGATCCAGTGGCGTACACGTGCCGACTCTGACGGCCTCGCTGCCGTCGCTGTGGGGCATCCGCGGCAAGGAGGATCTGGGTGGCGGCTTGAACACCGTGTTTGTCCTGGAGTCGGGTTTCGCTCCGGGCCAAGGCTCGCTGAATCAGGGCGGACGTCTATTCGGCAGACAGGCCTATGTCGGATTGTCGGGCCACTGGGGGACGTTGACCCTCGGCCGCCAATATTCGCAGATTTTCTGGGCGACGTTAGTGGGCGACACGCTGGCGCCGAATATCTATGCCGCTGCCGATCTGGATCCCTATCTGACTCAGCCGCGCGTTGACAACTCGATTGTCTATACCTTCACGTCATCGGGTTTGACCGTGAGCGCGATGTATTCGTTTGGACGCGACGCAGTGGATAGTGCGCCGGCCGGAGGCTGCGCCGGCCAGTCGCCGACCGACTGGCGGGCCTGCAAGGCCATGTCCGCAATGGTGAAGTATGACGCGGGGAAGTGGGGTGTCGCAGCCGCCGTCGATCGCAACTACGGTGGTGGCGGCACCGGCTCGCCGCTGCCCAGCAGTTCGCAAACCGACACGCGTGCTCTCATCGACGGCTACGTCAAGCTGGGTAATGCGACACTCGGCACGGGTTTCATCCATCGCATCAATCACGGCGTGCAGTCGCCCACCGCTGTCGACGTGACCAGCAATTACTGGTGGATCGGTGGAAGTTATCTGGTCCGCCCGGATATCGCGCTTGACGCTCAGTTCGGCCATATCACCCTCAGCAGCAGCGCCTCGGGAGGTTCCGTGATTGCCGCGCGCGCGATGTATTTTCTGTCCAAGCGGACCTCGGTGTATGTCACGGCAGGGCGTGTGTTCAACCAGCGCAACGCCGCATTCTCAATCGACGGTGGCGTGATCCCGCCTGCCTCGACACCGTTGCCGGGGCGCGATCAAACTGGCGCGTTGGTGGGGATTCGCCACATGTTCTAAATGGCGCGAGGCCGCGCGATGAAACCCGGCGCTATCGAATATCCACCGCGGCTTGTTCTATCGCCGCTGTTCGGTCCGATAGCGGCCGGGGCTGATACCGGTCTTGCACTTGAGCGCGATGCTGAACGCCAGAAGCCGCCCCTTACTCCAGATCTTTCGACTCTTCCGGCGCACGCGAGCGCCGGCCAACCTTGCCCGAAGACGATTCGGCCTTCCTCGATCCCTGAGCCGCCGATGGTTTGCGAAACACGAGGTCCTCAATCATCTTCCAGTAAGCGTCAACCACGGCCGGATCGGACGGGGAAATATTGCTGGTGACCCGCATTTCCGGCCCAAACCCTGAAAGAGTCGATGTCAGGCTGATCAGCAGATAGTGGATGAGGATGGGATCGACCTGGGGCAAGGTGCCTTCATCCTGCGCGGCATGAATCTGCGGAAGCAACCAGCTGATCAACGGCTTGAGCACGGTGTCGGCGAGCCATTGCAGCCGGGGGCTATACCCAAGGAACTCCTGCAGCATGAAACGGTGAAACTCGGGGAAGTCCACCGTGAACCGGAACAACGCCTGATACACGAGCTTGACCCGATCGGTCGCTCTGTCAGGAGGCGTCTCGGTCAGGTAGTCGTCCCACGAATGCTGGATGCGTTCGAACACGTGCTCCGCCACGGCCTGCCAAAGAATGTCCTTGGTCCGGAAATGGTAAGTGATCAGCGGGTGTTGAAGCCCGATTCGATCCGCGATGCTTCGAATGCTCGCAGCCTCAAAACCCTTCGATGCGAACTCGGCCAGTGCCGCGGTCAGGATCGCCGAGCGCGTCTCCTGCGCGCGCTGCTGTTCCGCACGCCGGAGCTCCGTCGGCCGGCCTTTGGAGGTTGCGGTCTTCCTTGAAACGGTGCTTTCCATTGTCTGCTTTCTCGATCGGGCCATGTGTCGGCACGGTATCACGTTTTGACGCGGGTTTCAGCCCGAGACGGTGGCAACCGTGGGCGAACTCAAAGCTTCCGGAACACGGGGCGCGCCCCGCCAACCCTTCAATCATCCAACAGATTGCTTTTTGCCTTTAAATTATACAGCAGTGAAGTATAATGATGTGTAACCCGGCTGATCGATGGCCGCTGTTCTCTAACAGAATCGAATCAGGTTACAGATTCGATGCAATCGGGTCACCGAAAATGGAACGCAAAGTTACGCTGACATCCACTGGAGATATCGCGCTGGTCACCTTGGAGAACCAGGCGGGTGCGAACACGATCGACAGAGTGTTCTGCCAGGAAATGCTGGGTGCGCTGCAGAAAATCGAGAAATCGCCGACGTTTCGCGTGGTGATACTCCGGGCCAGGGGCAAGATATTCTCGGCCGGTGGCGATCTCGCACAAATTCTCGAGGGTCTGCACCGTGCCGATTCCTTCCTCGAATCGCTGATTAGCGAACTCCATGCCACGATCATGGCGATACGCCGCTTGCCGGTTCCCGTGATCGCCAGCGTTCAAGGGGCGGCGGCAGGCGCCGGCTTTTCGCTGGCCATGGCGTGCGACATGGTCGTGGCGTCACGCGCGGCCCGCTTCGTCGCCGGCTACGCGAAGCTCGGCACCTCGAGCGACGGCGGCCTGTCGTTCCACCTGGCGCGCCGATTGGGCGCCGCGCGGGCGCTCGATATCATGTTGGCGCAAGATTCGTTGAGTGCGGACGAGGCGCGGCACCTTGCACTCGTCCAAAGCGTCGCCTATCCGGCTTTCCTGGAAGAGACCAGCCTGGCGCTCGCGCGGAAGCTGAGCGACCTGCCCGCGGCGGCGGTGCGGGAAACGAAGTCGCTGGTGGGAATGGCCGCGGAAGATGCGCTCGAGCGCCATCTCGAGCAGGAGAAACAGGCGTTCCTGCGATGTGCTTCGACGGAAGCGTTTGCCGAACGGGTCGCGCGGTTCGTCGCGCGTTCCGGTTCATAACGAAAAACATCGGATAACTAATCAATATAGTCTGATTGTTCTGATTCAAAAGCCACCGGATCAAGCGTGGCGGGCTCGATTCGTGCCAGGGTCGAGCCTTTGTTCAACGCTCGCATGCGAGTGTTCAGTCGTGCGTTCGCCGTAACACCGAATGCGAACGCCTCCTCCCGATTAGTCCCTGCAAGTCCCTCCACCACTCATGTGCCGTCGTGCCTGACGCCTCTGCGTGCCCTTTCACGGCGGGCACGCGTGTTTCATTCATAGGTCGAAAGTACCTGGGGATTGTCCCAACCAAATAATATTGTACGAGTGGAAAGTTTAGTCATATCCTTCTCTCAACGGTTCAGACGTACCAGTTGTTAATGCAAACACAAGTACAGAGGAGACTGGAGATGAGGAAATGGTCATGGGCCGCAGCAGCGCTGTGCATCGCGCCTGCGGTCGTCTACGCGCAAAGTTCGGTGACGCTCTACGGCCTTCTGGATGAAGGGTTGACCTTCGTCAGCAACGAAAGCGGCCATTCGGCCTGGCTGCTTCAGAGCGGCGGTGGATCACTGTCCAGGTGGGGGCTAAAGGGCGCCGAAGACCTGGGTGGCGGCTTTAAAGCGGTCTTCACCTTGGAGAACGGTTTTGATACGTCCACCGGCAACCTCTCGAACAATGGACGTTTGTTTGGACGGCAGGCGTACGTCGGCATTTCAAGCAACTACGGCACGCTCACACTTGGCCGCCAGTACGAGGAAGTGGCCGAAATGCTCTCGCCCGTGGCGGCCGGTCTGAACTGGGCGGTCTATCTCGCCCACGCCGGTGACGTCGACAACACGGGGGGAAGTATCCGCATCAACAACTCGGTCAAGTACGCCAGCCCGAAAATCGGCGGGTTCACATTCGGCGCGCTCTATAGCTTTGGCGGACAGCCGGGCCAGTTCTCCACGAATAGCGTGACGTCGGTCGGTCTGAGCTACTCGGGCATCAGTTTGCCTCTGTATGTCGCCGCCGCCTACACGATCATCAAGAACCCGTACGCGGCGGCCTTCGACAGCACCGCGGCACGAAACATCATTTACGCGCCATACGTGCCGAACGCGCAGAGCGAAACGATCTATGGAGTGGGTGCCTCGTACAAGATCGGTGGCGCCAACCTCGCTCTCGAGTACACCTCGACTCAGTTCAAGAAAGGCTTCCTCGGCAGTGACGTGCGCTTCGACGACTACGAAGCGAACGCCGGGTACTTCATCACGCCGTTCTGGTTTGCCGGCGTGGCGTACATCTACACGCACGGCAAGATCGACGCGACCGGTGCGTCGCCCAACTATCGCGCGGTCGATCTCTACACCAACTACTACTTGTCGAAGCGAACAGACGTGTACCTCGCCGCCGAGTGGTTCAAGGCAGCAGGTTCGGCGAATGTCGCACAGATTACGTTGATCCCATCGCCGTCTGGCGGACAGACGCAGAGTCTGGTTCGCATCGGTATCCGGCATCGGTTTTAACGAAGATGAGGTGCCCGTGCCAGAGCGAGGCGGGCCAGATCAAAGCGGCAGAGAGATCGGTTAGTCGTTCATTAAGGAAGTCGCCATGGAAAGCACCGGCTATGTCCACCGGGACATACGCAAGATCTTCAACGAGATGCCCATCGGGCGAAAGCAGTGGACCGTGTTCCTTATCTGCTTTGCGGCGACGGCGATCGAGGGTTTCGATACGATCGTGATCAGCTTCATCGCGCCTGCGATCAGTCATCAATGGCAACTCTCCAGTGCCGCGCTTTCGCCTCTGGTGGCCTTCGGGTTGTCCGGTCTGCTGATCGGCTCCATTGCCGGCGGAACCCTGGCTGATCGTGTCGGCCGCAGAACGGTCAGCATCGTGGCGATTGCCTGGTTCGGCATAGCAGGGGTCGTGTCGAGCGAAGCACAGTCGATTGTGCAACTGGTCGCCTTGCGGTTCATCACTGGCATCGGTATTGGAGCCGCCATGCCCGCGACCTCGGCGCTCGTCGCGGAATACAGCCCCGATCGGTCTCGCTCAGCGATGCTGGCATCGACTTACTGTGGATTTCTTTTCGGTGCGGCGGCGGCCGGTTTTGTGACTTCCATGGCAATCGGCTCGTTGGGCTGGCGAGGCATGCTGCTGCTGAGCGGTCTCATGCCACTGATCGTCGTTGCCTTGCTCGCGTGGCAGGTGCCGGAGTCGCCGCTTTATATCGTGGCCAGTCGTAAGTCCAATGAGGTGGCTCACCGCATTCTCGGCAAGGTGTTTCCCTCATCAGACTTCACGGGAATGCATTTAATCATTGCCGAAACACGCGAATCGATCCGCGGAAGCAGGGCGCTGTTGAGTGACGCATACCGCCTCGGCACCGTGCTGACGTGGGTGACCGAGTTCGCTGGTTATCTGGTGTTCTTCCTGATTGGAAGCTGGCTGCCGACGCACCTGAAGCAGGCCGGTCTGTCGATGCACGACGCCTCGCAGATATCGTCGATGTTCCAGTTCGGCGCGCTTGGCGGCGCGGTGCTTTTTGCATTCCTGGTCCGCCGCTATAGCGTCGCAACGGTTATTGCAGGGGCGTTTGGCATTGGCGCGCTGCTTGTCATTGTTCTCGGCATGTCCGAAGCGGCGCCGTGGCATGTGGGCGTCGTATTCCTGTCGGGGTTGGCTGTCGGTGGCCCGCTGATCTGTGTCAATACAATTCCAGGCATTTTCTATCCCACTGCGCTGCGCGCATCGGGCGGCGGCTGGAACGTAGCGATCGGACGGCTCGGTTCAATCGTTGGTTCGTCGCTGATCGGTCTGATCGTCCTGTCCGGCTTTCCCTTTCTGTTCACCTGTGCATTGTTGTCGATACCGCTTCTGATGGCTTGCGCATGCATGACGTTCATGAGGCGCGTGCTGCTCGAACAGCGGCGCTCACAGAGCGATCAGGCAATGCACAACGGGACGGTGGCGGCAGGTGATCCGTCCTTGACGACTGGCACTGCGAAGTGAATTGAGTGCGTCAGCAAGGCAGTGCGTTTCAGTTGAATGAGGTTGCAGGACAAGTGCCGCCGCCGGACTCTCGTCCATGTGGATGTGTGCGCTGATTGCGGCGATGTGTTTCGTATAGGTACGGAGGCAAGCCAAATGTATCCACTGACAGCGAATTCCGCGCGCGAGCGGACCAAGTTAGGCGAGGGATCCCTGCGATCGCTGGTGGAGAAATGGCTTTGGCCGACTCAGGCGTCGCCGGCGCGGGTGATTCGCTTCTCCCGGTTGGCGGCGGCACGGACGCGCTTTGTGTGCCTCGAGATATCGCGGCAAGAGCGGCCGATCGTGCTCTCATTTTTTCGGCATGTAGATGGCACATGGCACGTTTTCCCGCAGGCGAGCAGCGGTCCAACAATGCGCATCTCCTGAACCGGGTTGCGCCCGGATGCGCCGGGTGCAACCTGCAAGAGGTTGCGCTAATTCTGCAAGAAACATGCTCGTGATTAGATGCCGTATTAAAGTGTACGAGTGTAAAAAATAGAG
>DASVNP010000061.1:0-10073 GCA_036383775.1 Paraburkholderia sp.
TAGGTTTGGGCAACTGTTGAAGAGATGCCGACAACCCTTACTTTCGCCCAATCAGGATACAGGACCAGTGTGCCGGCCGCGTATATGCCTTGAAGCTTCCGGGCAACCGCGACCGGGCCCCAGAACCCTGCCCAGCTTCCCTCGGCCGCGTCGACGCTTTTCGCGACTAGCAACGCTGACGGCGAGTCCCAGAACATCTGCTCAATTGCTCGAGCGTCGTGTCGGTTCGCCGCCGTCGTCAACTGGCGGAAGCGGTCCTTTACATCTTCAAGGGATGTTTCGGAAAGAGGATGCGCAGAGCCAGTGCTGGCAACTGATGCGTCCTTCTCTGTCCCTTGGGACAAGCCGGGGCAGATCAACACGCCAGCAAGCGCCGCTGCAGCGATATAAGTTCGTTTCATAGGGAATTTCGAGATCAAGAATGTTTCACCCATCATGTTTATCGAACGGACGACAGTCGAGCAATTCGTCGTGACCGGTGCCGCCGTGGAACTTTCAATATCTCGGATCGAGGACGATGACGCCTTGCGCTTCCCTGCGTTCGAGCATGGCGTGCGCATCTGCGGTGCGACTGAGCGGAAGCGTGGCCCCGACGCTGGGTCGAATCAACCCTCCATCAACGCCGTCTTTAAGAAAGCGCAAACCACGCTGGACAAGATCGGGACGCTGAAAAAACGAGGGCAGATAGACTCCAGTCAGCGTCTGTGCCCTTGCCATTAACCGGCGCGGCGCTAGCGGTTCGCCGGGTCCGCGTGTAGAGCCAATCACCACGCATCGACCTAACATGCCTAGACATGCGAAGTTCTGGTCGAAGACGTCGCCTCCGATTGTTTCGAGGATGACGTCGACGCCCTTTCCGCCGGTAAGGCTCAGGACGGACTCCGGCCAGTGCGGCGAGTCGTAGGCAATAGCATGGTCGGCGCCAAGACTACGCACGAAAGCGCGACGGGCATCCGTACTCGCCGTGCCGATTACCGTGCCCGCGCCCAGCACTCTTGCAATCTGAACCGCGAGGCTGCCGACGCCACCGCTCGCACCGTGGACTAGCAGGCTTTCACCCGGCCGCAGCACGGTGCACACCTGCAAAGCGAGAAACGCAGTTACCCCCTGACAAGGCATGCTCGCCATGGCGACGTCGTCTGCGTCCTCGTCAAGTTCGACTAACAGGTCCGCGCGGGCCACTGTTCTTTGCGCGTATGCTCCTTTTGGCATCAACGTCATTACCTTGCGTCCGGTCAAGTGACCGTCCGTTTCTGTACCGGTGCGCAGCACGCGGCCGACCACCTGTAGGCCGCCAACTTGAGGGAGCGTCACGCCGCCGACGCGCGTCTCTGCCCGGTTATAGACGCCCTGGCGCTCCCGGATATCCGGAAAGTTGACGCCGATCGCAGTGGTCTCGATCAACACTTCGCCAGGGCGCGGCTCGGGTTCCGGCAGATCGATGTATTCGAGAACTTCGGGGCCGCCGAACGTCCGGTATTGAATGGCTTTCATGACAGATCTCTTCCAAAAGGGGATGCATTCCGTGCGGCCCGCGCAAGGTCCGATCTCGCCCATGCGGCGACACCGAGTTGTCCTGACAGGGCCAGTACGATCAGGCCCGTGGATAACAAAGGTAGCTGCGTTAGGCGCATGCCAGCGGCGAGAGCGACTCCCCCAAGTGCGGCGCCAGCAGCGCTACCGAGGTAGTGAGCGGAACTCTGTAAAGCGACCACGATGCCTCCCTTATCCGGATGCAACGAGAGCAATCGATGTTGCTGGGGAGCCTGGGAAGACCATGCAGCGGCGCCCCAGGCACCGAACAGGACGAGATCCAGTGGTCGATGTACCATCCCCGCTCCCAGTAGTGTGAAGACGGCGAGCATGAGAACGAGCACGAGCGACATCATCGATTCTGGACGACCGGTAGCGTCGATCAGGGTGCCGCACAAGTAGATGCCAGCCACTCCGCCGAGGCTCCACGCCCACAGGTAGGGCAACGGGTCACCGACGTCGTTGATTGAGCGCAACAGCGGGGCTGCAAAGGTGTAGAGCCCGATCGACGCGGCAGACGTGACAAAGGAAACCGCAATAGTTGCGGCAACGCGCGGATCAGCCAGCACAGAAACGCGTTGGCGAAGCGACGGCGTTGTGGATGCGGGGGTTTCCGGCATGCGGGATATGACGCCCGAGAGTGCGACCCCGCCCAGTCCGACGATCAACCATAGTGCGCTTCTCCAGCCAAACTGGGTCGCGACAACCAGACCGCTGGGTACGCCCACGGCCGTGCCCAACGCTAGTCCGCCCACAATCAGGCCAAGCGCCCGGCCGCGTCGTTCCTGAGACACCATACTCGCAGCCGTCGCAAAGGCGGTAGGGCTATAGAGGCCTGCACCAACCCCAGCCAGCGCGCGCGACAGCAGCAAAATCGGGAAACTGGTGGCAAGTGCGCTTAGCGTGTTGGCCAATATGAAAAGAATCAGCGCTGCGCCTAGCACGCGGCGTACGGGCTTGCCTGCGGTCAGCGTGCCGAACAGCGGCGCTGCAATTGCGTAGCACGCGGTGAAAACCGTCACCGTTTGCCCGGCCACGGCGGCAGGCACATCGAAGCTGGATGCGATGCCGGGGAGCAGGCCCGCCATGATGTAGGCGTCAATGCCAAGCGCAAATGTACCGAGACAAAGGGGAAGAATCCTGATCAACGCGGTTCCTTGAAAAATACGACTCTCTTACCGTTGTCTGAGGGCGAACGGCAACGCGTCGATGCACCCGACGCCTCGGGCACGATAAGATGTCAATCGACATGCAAAAAAATAGCACTGATATCCCACGCCAGGAACCCGGAAAAAATTCACATCACTTGTGAGAATTTGCACAATGTTCGACTGGAATGACATGAGACATTTCATCGCCCTTGCGGAGGCTGGCACCCTGTCGGGTGCGGCGCGCAAGCTGCAGGTGGATCACGCGACGGTCGCGCGGCGTATCGCAGCGCTGGAGCACGCGCTGGGAGAAAGGTTGGTGGACCGTCTTGCGAGACGTTGGCGACTAACCGATGCGGGCCGCGAGGTTGCGCGCGTCGCCGAGGGCATGCAGGCTCAGGCTCATGCATTGGAAAGGGCAGTGCGAAGCCGTAAGACGGGAGCGCGAGCGAGAGTCACTGTGGGTGCACCGCCCGCTTTCGCGAGCGTCTTCCTCGCGCCTCGCTTTGCTGAGCTTGTTTCACGGCATCCCGAGATTGAATTGACGCTCCTGGGCACTCAGCCGATGATCTCGCTTAGTCGACAGGAGGCAGATATTGCCGTTCGTCTGACTCAGCCTACCGAACCAAGCTATGTTTCCCGCAGAATCGGAAGCGTGCCGTATGGGTTGTATGCAGCCCGGGGCTACATCAGCCGGCCATCCGAGGAATGGCAGTTCATTGCTTATCACGCGGCACTCGATCACGTACCGGAGCAGGTATGGCTGCTTGACTTCGCGGATGGCCGCCGCATTGGTTTCAGGAGCAACGATCTGGTGAGCCAGCTTGCTGCGGTGCGCGAAGGGCTGGGGATCGCCGCGCTGCCTGAATTTTTTGCGGCAGCCGACAAAGGCGTGATAGCGCTGCCTGTGGACACAGAAAAACTGTCGCGTGAGATCTATCTTATCGTCCACGAGGACATGCGACGGCAGGCGGCGGTGCGCCTTGTAATGGATTTCATTGTGGAGAAGTTCGTCAATGACTTTCACAATGGTGACCAGTAAAACGAATAGTTGGCTGCCGCCCGCGATGAAGACTGGTTGCGAAAAGCAGTGGGGCTATTCGGCCCGCACGTCAGACGGCGAGATAACGGCGCGGGCCGTCCATAACAGTTGGGATCGCCGGTTGGGGAGCGGCAATGGTACTCGCGGTAGGTATTGTGGCATTTCTTGCAGGGCGGTCAGCTGCCAATTGTTGTTTGGGTATCCTGATGGCGCGATGCATTCCGCATGCACTAACCTTACGTCGACTGAGTGCGGGAATATCCGGGAGCGCTTATGGATCGTAGACCGGGTGTCTATCCGCCTCATGCCGAAGCACAATGAGCAAGGGCATTGAATCGAACAGCCGCCAGGACGGCCTATCGCGGTCAATGAGACCGGTGAGCGATAGGGTCCGGCTGATCGATGGCTGATGTCAAACGATGAAATCGACAACACCACCGTCGACTCTGAGCGCAGCGCCGGTCGTCGCTGATGCCTGCTTCGAGGCGACATAGACCACCATGTTCGCAATCTCCTCTACCGTTGCGGGTCGCTGGATGATAGAGGTCGGTCGGTAGGTTTTCACGAAGTCAATTCCGGCTTCCTCAAAGGACTTGTTGGCTGTGATTTGGTCCTTAAGCATTTCACTCGCTCCTTCGGTAAAAGTTGGCCCGGGCAGGACCGAATTAACGGTCACGCCGGTGCCTGCCATACGCTTCGCGAGGCCGCGAGCGAGAGCCACGTCCGCCGTCTTGCTAATGCCATAGTGGATCATCTCAACGGGGATGTTGAATGCGGATTCCGAGCCGATGAAGACGAAACGACCCCATGCTTTTTCTGGCATTCTTGGCAAATAAGCACGTGCGAGTCGCATACCCGCCATGACATTTGTCTGCCAGTGACGATCCCAGATCGCGTCATCGGTATCAAAAAAATCTTTCGGTTGAAAAATCCCCAGGTTGCTTACGACGATGTCTGGTTCGGGCTCGGCTTCGATCAGGCCATGACAGCCGTCGGCGGTGGCGAGATCGAAGGCGTGACCCCGCGCGCGACCCCCAAGCCGCGCAATGGCCGTATCGATCTTCTGTCTGGTGCGACCGTTGACCACGATGTCGGCCCCGGCGTTATGAAGTGCATGAGCAATCGCAAAACCAATGCCTTCTGTGGAACCGGTAACGAGGGCGATTTTGCCCGAGAGATCTACATTCACTTCGTTTCTCCTATGAGTAATTGTCGGTGCTACGACTCTGGCCGTGCGATGCAGGCCGTTGCGAATGTCTGGGGCATTCAGATTTCGATGCGAGCGGCCTCGGATTGGTCGCCGTGCGTGGAAACAAACGCGTTCTGCGCAATGGCCGTTGATTACAAGGACGGCATTTTTTCCGGCGAAGATGCGGTTATTGCGAGACTCACGGGGAAGGCACCCATGACCGTCGAGCGCCCATGATCCGCATCGCTTCTGCGCGACTATCCTTCCTTACGGACGAGAGCTCGGACAGCTTGCTTTTGCTCAAGAAGACGCTGGACCGAGTAGCGGCCTGTTTCACCGGTCGCTCCAGTTACCGGTACGAGTTCGGCTCATGACTTTCTTCCCCTCTATGCATGGCGAAATGACTAGGATGCGTTGCAGAATGCTGGTCACTTCGTGACTATGTGTAGTTGCACATTTAGGAGCGGATCGTCGCTGTCGGAGATTCGAATAGAACCTCGTTGCGGGGGCGGAGTGCCGATGGCGCTTGATGCCTTCCTCAAACGATATTTGCGAATGCTCGCACGCTTCTTCTGCAAAACTGGGAGATCCTGGCTAGGACAGCGGCTTTGCGGACTATGCGGTGAAAACACCGTGTCGTCCGCGGGCGATGTTCATGTCGAGTACTTTACAAGTGCAATTGCACAGATGTCAATGTTAATCGACCATACCTATGACAATGAGGGATGAGGCGCGGCCCCGCACGCCTGCATAGCACCTTCGGTTTGTTCAAGGCGAACAGCCGTGATGCCCCGCTGTTGCGGGGATGAGTTCGACACGCGCCTCTCCGTGTCGCCTTCGCATCAGCACGACGAGAGACCCTCATCCGGCATGCGGTCGAGCTCGGTCGGGCTGAAATCCCTGCCATCGTGATTGCGACCCAAGCCACTGTTAGGAGCAGCGATTCAGCGGCTCATCGATGGACATCGGTCAATGGCCGGATCCTGATTCAACGCAATATTGGGTACAGGCGGTTCAGGAACCCGCTTTCTCTTTCAGAGCCGAGCGCGCCGCTTGAGGCGTTGTCCCCGTCCTTGCCTGGAACGCGCGTGCGAAGGAATTTGCGTCTTCGAAGCCGAGCAGAAACGAGATTTCCGCACCAGACATGGAGGAGTTTAGAAGGTAGTGTTGCGCGAGCGACTCGCGCAGGGTATCCAGGGTCTCCTGGAAACTGGTGCCTTCGTCCTTCAATCTGCGCTGCAGGGTCCTCGTGCTCACACCGACTTTGTGGCAGACCGCACGCATCGACACTTCGCCGGCCGGTAGGGCTTCGAGCAGTACGCTGCGCAGTCGCTCGGTCATGCTGGCGGTTCGGTCCAGATCAGCCAGCCGCTGACGCAGAGAGGGCTCGAAGAACGACCACATCTTGTGGTTCTCGGTTAGAAAGGGGCGCTCCATGTCGGCTGCCGCGAAGACCAAGGTGGCCAACGGGGTGCTGACAACCGGAACGCCAAAGTAGGTCTTGTACGCAAGCAAATCGGGTTCCGGTTCGCCTGCCAAAGGCCAACCCACTCGCAAAGGTTGCACGTGACTGCGCGTAGCCAGTCGTGCGAGTTGCACGAAGAACACTAGCTTGAACGCCAGAAATACGCCTGGTGGTGACTGGGTGCGGTCGAGGAAGTCCAGGGTAACAGCCGCGTGCGTCCCCGTGTACTCAACCTTGATCGTGATCGGCGCGACCAGTCTCACGTACCTGGAAATGCGATCCAGTGCACCGTCCATATTCGCGCTGCATAGCGCGGCAAAGAGCTCTGGGTCGAACCAGTCGGAAGACATGACCTTTGCGATACACAACGGAGCCGGACAGTCTGCGTGAACGGACTCCGACTCCGCCTCGATGGCACGCCAAAGCTTGAAGAAGTTGGTCGAATCGAGGCGCACGTTTTCGCGCGCGAACAGATCGGCCGGCAGTTGCGCGCGGCGCAGCACATTGGGCGTGACCAATCCCGCGTCCTGCATCAGTAATCGCCAGCCCGGCCACACGGAATAGCCCGAGGCTAGATCGATGCGGCCATTGGAGAAGGATTTGTCCAGTGTATTCATGGTGCAAGTTTAAGCCGCAGATTGCGACAGCGCACTAGCGAGACGCGCCAGCGGTACGTGCCTTATTTGGCGCGTTTTGCGGCTAACTGGCGCGTTCGGCGAGTGCGCACCTTTTCTTCCGTGGTCAAAATGATGCTCAACTCGATAGATATCCAACCTCAACTGCACGACTGAACATTAAACGATTCTGTACATCTTGGAACACGTCACAATGAAAAAGACCATCCTGATTACTGGCGCATCCTCAGGTTTTGGACAGATGCTCGCCAATAACCTTCATCTGCAAGGTTTCAATGTTATTGGCACTAGTCGCGAACCGGAAAAACACGCAGGTAAAGTGCCGTTCAAACTGCTTCGTCTGAATATTGATGATGATGACTCCGTCAAGTCGTTCACGGACGAGTTGTTCCAACACACCAAGCAGTTGGATGTCTTGGTCAACAATGCCGGGTACATGGTTACGGGCATCGCCGAAGAAACCCCGATGGATCTGGGAAGGCGGCAGTTCGAAACCAACTTCTGGGGCACAGTGAAGGTGACCAACGCCTTGCTGCCACGTTTCAGGGCGCAGAAGCATGGACAGATAATCACGGTAAGTTCCATCGTGGGTTTGATCGGCCCGCCGAATCTGTCTTATTACACGGCCTCAAAGCACGCCGTTCAGGGCTACTTCAAATCCCTGCGTTTCGAGCTGGATCAATTCAATATCAAGGTCAGTATGGTTGAGCCTGTCTGGTTCAAGACAAACCTCGGCCAACACGCGGTATCCGCCGAAGGCGAAAACATCGCGGACTACAACGCGTACCGGAAGCAAGTAAACGCCGCGACGCAAAAAGGCATCGACGAAGCGGAAGCTCCCGACGCGGTTGTCGATACCATTACCAGGCTGATTAATACAAAAGAACCAAAATTCAGCAATCCTGTTGGGAAGATGACCGGCATGATTCTTTTCCTCCAGAGCTACGTACCCAAAATGTTTGAAGGTTCGATCCTGAAAAGCGTGAAAACAGCCTGATACGGAATCCTTCGGTCTGGTGGCGATAGCGAGTCGAGCGCTCGGGCCAGTCACCTATTCTTATCTTTAATGAGGACCCAAACATGAAGTATTACCTGTGCAAATATATTCCGCCGCGCGCTGATTTCCTGACAACGATGTCCGCTGATGAACAGCAATGGATGAAGCAGCATGGCGACTTTTTAAATCAGCTTCTGGATAAAGGCCTGATCGTCGCTCACGGTCCTGTTATTGACGAGACAGGTGGTTATGGTGTCTCGCTGTACCAGATTGCCGATGATCAGGAAATAGCGGCGTTCACCGCGGAAGATCCGATTGTGAAGAATGGTGTCGGCCATTACGAGCATTACACCATGCTGCATTTGAAGGCGCGCAGCTAATACGGTCACGGCTTTTCGTGGGCCCATCATTCAGCGCTACCTCGACGATTCTCCACTAACACTTACCGACAGCGCATCGAACTGCTGGAAGTAAAACCAGGAATATATATGACGACCGCACTCATTACGGGCGCTTCAAGCGGCATCGGCGCCGTCTATGCTCGCCGCCTGGCCGCACGCGACCACGATCTTGTCCTCGTTGCTCGCGCGACCGAAAGGCTCAACGTTCTCGCTAGCGAACTGCGCGATGCGCATGGCGTTGCGATTGAGGTCATTACAGCCGACCTGACCGACAGCCCCCAACTCGAGCCGGTGCTCCAGCGGCTGCGTTCCCAGCCGCCGATCGACATTCTCGTCAACAACGCTGGCGCAGGGCTGGCCGGCGATTTTACGAATGCTGACCCGGCCGATATGCACAAGCTGCTGCGTCTTAACGTCGTTGCGCCGACCTTGCTCGCTTCTGCGGTCATCGGTGGGATGGTGGAACGTGGCAGCGGTTCGATTATCAACATCGCATCGGTGCTGGCCCTTCTGCCCGAGTATTCCCCCGGTATTTATGCGGCGACGAAGTCCTATGTGCTGACGCTCTCGCAGAGCCTGGCGGCTGAGGTCACATCGAAGGGCGTCTATGTACAGGCGGTCCTGCCTGCGGCCACGCGCACCGAAATCTACGAACGCGCCGGTGGAGACATCAGCAAGGTGCCCGACGTGATGGAGGTTGATGATCTGGTGGATGCGGCGCTGGTCGGCTTCGATCGCAAGGAGTTGGTGACGATTCCGCCCGTTCCTGACGTAGCGGCGTGGGAAGCCTTCGAGCAGGCGCGTGGCGTTCTGGCCCAAGGTTTCAGCAACTCGCAACCGGCGGCACGCTATCGCCCATAGGCGTTGGGCCGCTGTGAAAAGCCTTGGTGGACGCTATGAGCTTATCCGATGCTTCGTTCGAAGGCACGCAGCCGGGTCCACTTACTCGCTGGAAATCCGCACACCTGAGCCTGGAAATCTCATCGTCCACCGACTTTATCACTGGCAATTCGCCATGCGTCACCCCGGCGCATGTTCACGAGATGAACTTGTATGCGTTGAAAAGGTAGCTACCGACGACGCACCTCATTTCTCGATGCGGACATGACCATCAACATCCGTAACGGAGTGTCGGGTGTCAGTAGCCTCATCCTTCTCGTGCTGGGAGGGACGGCAGCGAAGCTCGGACATGGTCCGGCCCAACGGCGGTTTACTTGGGCTGTATTCGTCGCTTGACCAATAGGGCAGCCATGCCCTTTCTAAAGGAAGATATAAGTGAACAGGGAATTCTTTAAATCGATCGTAGCGATTGTCGCATTAGCAGGCAGTGCACAGGCTATGGCAGCCTGTTCTGAGACGGCTAACGAAAGTGCAGTGCATAGGTCCTCGGCTCAAAGCAGTGTCGAAGCCAACAGGACCGATGCCACCCCGAAAGCGCTCGTCGGTGCCGCCAGAACCGACCAGGAAGAGAGAAATCGCGCCATCCTCCGATACGCGCGCGGATTCTGATTTCCGGCTATGGCTAAGAGCGACGAAGTTGGCCGATCGGTAGCGAGCATGCCAAATCGACAGTCGCCATCAACTCTCAGCGGATAACTGACAGCAGCGGGAGTCGCGGCGAATGGTCGAAAAACGATAGTCCGGGAAGTAGTCCAAGGTAGCC
>DASVNP010000062.1:0-4089 GCA_036383775.1 Paraburkholderia sp.
GTTGGAAAGAATTTCTTCTTCTATCGGCATCAGGAGGGCATATGTCCCGTTACGCGAGCTATCTGCCGAAGGGCGTCATCCCGGCTGTCCTTCTTCCCTTCAACGACGATTTGTCGATTGACGAGCATTCCTTCCGCGAACCTCTCCGCGATGTGACATCGACCGAGGGGCTTTCGGCGATCTCCATCAATGCTCATTCGACGGAAGTCGCTTCCTGTACGTTCGACGAGCAGCGTCGTGTGCTCGACATCACGCAAGAGGAAGTCGGCGACAAGCTGCCGCTTGTTCATGGTGTCTATGCCGACGGAAGCCTCGAAGCCGCGCGCATAGCCAAGATGGCCGCGGCCGGCGGCGCTTCCGCGCTGTTGGTATTCCCGCCCGCGCCGTTCGCAAAGGGGCAAACGTCCGAAATGGCAATCGCGCATTTCAAGCGCATTGCGGATGCCTGCGATCTTCCGCTGATCGCATTTCATTATCCGCTCGCGACCGGACAAGGTTATCCGCTGGAAACGCTTCTTCGCATGTGCGATGCCGTGCCGACGCTGCGGGCGATCAAGGACTCGTCGAATGTTGTGACGCAGCACGAGGCTCACGTGCGTGCCCTACAGTCACTCTCTCGTCCTGTCACTGTACTCACGACGCATTCGGCGTGGCTGATGTCGTCGCTTGTGCTCGGTTGCGGTGGTGTGTTGTCCGGTAGCGGCAGCGTGATCCACGATCTCCAGGTCCAGTTGTTCCGTGCGGTGCAGGCGAACGATCTCGCAGAGGCGCGGCGCCTCAACGACCGTATCTATCCGACCGCGCGAGTGTTCTACGATTCTCCTGCCAGCGATATGCACAACCGTATGAAGGAAGCGCTGGTCCTGCTCGGTAAGCAACCGCGCGCCGTCGTGCGGCCCCCGCTGGTAAAGCTCGGCACAGACGAGATCGAGCGCATCCGTCTCGCTTTGATCGAGGCAGGACTTCTGGGTGCGAATGAAAGACGCTCGGCGGCTTGAGACGCCGTTTCCATACAACATAAACAAAAGAAAAATTCGGGAGGATTTCTAATGAGGGGTAGGGCACGCAGCGCGGTTGCCTTCGTCTTGATGCTGGTCTCCATGGGATCACCGGCCCTCGCGGCTGATGCGCCAGGGGTCACATCAACGGAGATCAAGGTCGGAGGTATTTTTCCGTTCAGCGGACCTGCCTCGGCAATCGGTCTCGTCGGTCGGGGGCTTCTGGGGTACGTCCAGTCGATCAACGATCGTGGAGGCATTAATGGCCGGAAGATAAATTACATCGCCTACGATGATGCCTACAGCCCCCCGAAAGCAGTGGAACATGCTCGCAAGCTCGTCGAAAGCGATGGGGTGGCATTTATGTTCAGCCAAATGGGAACGCCTGGAAATTCGGCAACGTCAAAGTATTTGATGTCGCAACGTGTGCCAGCGCTCGGCGTTGTTACTGGCGCGAGCAAGTTCACCAATGTCGCGGATTTTCCTCTCACAACCACCAGTATCGTGAGTTTCGATACTGAGGGAAGAATCTACGGCAAGTTCCTGGCCAAGACGTTGCCCAATGCGAAGTACGCGATCCTCTATCAGAACGACGACCTTGGAAAAGACTATATCAATGCATTCAAGTCGCTTCTCAAAAGCGACTTTGACAAAAAAATAGTCGCGTCCGCTTATGACGTGAGCGAGCCAACGGTGGACTCGCAGGTCTTGAATTTGAAAAGTTCCGGTGCAGATGCATTGCTTGTTGCCGGGACACCTAAATTTTCCGCTCAAGCCATTCGCAAGGCTTCCGAAAGCGGTTGGAAGCCCACTATCGTTCTGAATTACCCGTCGAGCTCGGTCGGTGGAACGCTGAGACCGGCCGGCCTTGATAAATCGGTCGGGGTTATCGTCGGAACCATGTTGATGGATCCGACTGATCCGCAGTGGGACAACAACGAGGGAATGAAGAATTACAAATCATTCGCCAGCAAATATCTGCCCGGCGCCGATATTGCTGATGTCAGTTATCTGTTTGGCTATACGCAAGGCATGCTGCTTGAACACATTATCAAGCAGTGCGGGGACGATCTGTCCCGCGAGAATATTCTCAAGCAGGCGAAGAGCCTTAAGGACGTTGTTTTGCCGACTGTGCTTCCAGGTATCAAGATCAACACGTCAGAAAAACTCAATGCGAACTTTTCTCAGATGAGGCTACAGCGCTGGACTGGTACGCATTGGGAACAGTTCAGTGAAGTTCTCGATGCTGGCTCCGACTAGTGGTGAGCGTGAAATTTCACGGACGGCACTACTTGGATTCAGCAATTGCGAGTGAAAAGCGCGCGTTGCGGGATCTTTGAAAACCAGATGTGCTGCGTTCATCGCAGCACAGAACATTTATCGCCGGTTACTGACATTTTTGTACGGCGCGACCAGACGGGCTCACGTTGTTAAACCGAGTATGACTCGTGGAAGTTTTGTCGATGCCTTGCTGAAGGCAAGTGTGGGCATGCCGCGTCTGGCAATGCTAAGATTCTAGAAGGAGTGAATACCCAATGTCCGTCCTTCCCTCAGCCTCCGGTAAAAACGTCAAAATCTATGACGCTGTCGTGGTCGGCGCGGGTTTCGCTGGAATGTATATGCTGTACAAGCTGCGCGAACTTGGCTTGACCGCGCGGGTGTACGATGAGGCCAGCGATGTCGGCGGTACCTGGTATTGGAACCGCTATCCGGGTGCGCGCTGCGACATCGAAAGCATGCAGTATTCCTATTCCTTCTCGGAGGAGTTGCAGGACGAATGGGATTGGTCGGAGCGCTATGCGGCGCAGCCTGAAATCCTGAGATACGCCAAACACGTTGCCGACCGCTTTGACCTGCGATCTGATATTCAGTTCGAGACCCGCGTCGATCGGGCTGACTTCAATGAACACGGCAATATTTGGTCGCTTGCCCTGTCCGATGGAAGCGCCGTGACGGCGAGATATGTCGTGCTTGCGACCGGCAGCCTGTCGAGCGCGCGACTGCCTGACATCAAAGGCATGGCGAATTTCGCAGGTGAGATCTACCATACCGGGCGCTGGCCGCATGAGCCTGTCGATTTTGCCGGCAAGCGCGTGGGCCTCATCGGCACCGGGTCTTCGGGTGTCCAGACGGTTCCAGTCGTCGCAAAAGAAGCGGATCACCTGACGGTCTTCCAGCGCACCGCGAACTTCTCCCTGCCTGCTCGAAACGCCAGACTGACCGACGAGGAGCGGCAAGCGATCCGGGCGAAGTATCCCGAGATCCGGCGCGTTCAGCGCGAACAGTCTCGCACCGGCGTTTATGTTACACCACCCGATCGTGGCGCGCTCGACGACCCAGAAGAGGTGCGCCGCGCGAAGTACGAAGCGCAGTGGAATACCGGCGGACTTCCTTTCCTGTCGCTTTACAGAGATTTCATGGTGAACAAGGCGGCGAACGATACCGCCGCCGAGTTTGTACGCGAGAAAATTCTGGAGGCCGTCGACGATGAGGAAACGGCCAGGAAGTTGCTGCCTACCACGCACCCGCTGGGCACCAAGCGCATCTGTCTGGATACCGATTACTTCGAGACCTTCAACCGCTCAAACGTCGCTCTCGCCGACATCAGCGCGAACCCTATTTCGGAAATCCTTCCCAATGGTCTGCGAACGACCGAGAAGGATTATGAACTGGATGCCCTGATCTTTGCGACCGGGTTTGACGCAATCACCGGCTCGATCCTGAAAATCGACATCCATGGCCGCCGCGGGCTATCCATGCGCGAAAAGTGGGCGGACGGACCTCGCGCCAATCTCGGTCTGATGAGTGCGGGTTTTCCCAATCTCTTCATCATCACCGGCCCGGGCAGCCCCGCAGGGCTCACCAATGCGATCGTCTCGATCGAGCAGAATGTCGAGTGGATCAGCGATTGTCTGAACTATATGCGCGACCACGGCCTTGAGATCGTCGAAGCGGATAAGGATGCAGAGGCAAAATGGGTGGATCATGTCAACGAGGTGGCGTCCAGAACGCTCTACCCGTTGGCCAATTCCTGGTTCATGGGCGCTAATATCCCCGGTAAGCCGCGCGTCTTCATGCCCTATTTTGAAAG
>DASVNP010000063.1:0-4170 GCA_036383775.1 Paraburkholderia sp.
GCTGACGATGAACATCGGCGAAGCGACGACAGGCAGCGCGAGTTTTTGCAGGACGGCGGGCAATGCCATGGTGCGAGTCTCCTGATAAACGGACCGGTGCGGTGAAGAGCGCCCGGCGATAATGAGTTTAGCGGCACATGACCTGTGGTGCGTCGAAACCGGCCAGCAGCGGTGCTGCCGCCACGATCCCACTCCGCACTTGCCACGCGTTTGCCATGACCGCCCGAAAATTTAAGAACGATCGTTCGATTATAGGCGAAGCTGGCGGATCGTGTCCGTTTGGAACAGTTGGAAGGAGTGTTCAGGTTCTATGCTTGCGTGGGCTATCCCACCCCGCATCGACACATTGCGCTCCTACAATGGTTTGACTCCCAAACGACAAGAGACCCGCTATGGCCTTCGAGGATTTCACGCCCTTTCGTGTCGCCGTGGGCGACGTCGATATTTTCGGAGTGAAGGGCGGGTCAGGGCCGCCCCTGCTGTTGTTGCACGGTCACCCGCAGTCGCATCTGATCTGGCAGCGGTGCGCGGCGCAACTGGTGGAGCACTTCACCGTCATCGCCACCGACCTGCGCGGCTACGCCGCCTCGGGCAAACCGCCCAGCGACCCCGGCCACACGCCCTATTCCAAGCGTGCAATGGCGGCCGATCAGGTCGCCGTGATGCGCCACTTCGGCTTCGAGCGATTCCTCGTGTGCGCCCATGATCGCGGCGCGCGCGTCGCGCATCGGATGGCGCTCGATCATCCCGACGCCGTCGAGCGTTTGATGCTGCTCGACATTGCGCCGACGCTCGCAATGTACGAAGCCACCGACCGCGCCTTCGCCACACATTACTTCCACTGGTTCTTCCTGATCCAGCCGGAGCCGCTGCCGGAGACGCTGATTGGCGCGAACCCGGCCGCGTATGTCGATGCGGTGATGGGCAGCCGTCACGCGGGTCTTGCGCCGTTCGCGCCCGAAGCGCTCGACGCGTATCGCAGCGCGCTGGCGCAACCCGGCGCCGTGCATGCGATGTGCGAGGACTACCGGGCGTCGGCGAGCATCGACCTCGAACACGACCGTGCCGACATCGAGCGCGGTCACAAGATCGGCTGTCCGCTGCGTGTGTTGTGGGGCGAGCAGGGGGTGATCGAGAAGTGCTTCGACGCGCTGGCGGAATGGCGTCACGTCGCGCGGGACGTGAGCGGGCGCTCATTGCCGTGCGGGCATTACATTCCTGAAGAGGCGTCGGACGAACTGGTCACGGAAATGCTGTCGTTCTTCGAGGCGGTCGAGCAGTAAGTGGCTTCGAGCAGCGCGCGGCGCTGCCGCCGTTCGCTTACGTGCGAGATAACGTGCGAGATAACGTGCCAGATAACGCGCGAGATGACGCGGCGCCGCCGCGCGTTCCGCCTAGCCTAGCGGTGGCAGGCGGCGCGCGACCGGCGTCGACTTGACGATGGCGGTGCTGGTCTCCGCGCGCTCGGTCACCTTCGAGAGAATCTCATCGAGCTGTTCGATCGAATGCAGGTAGAGGCGGCAGATGAAGCAGTCGTCGCCCGTCACCTTGTCGCATTCGACAAACTCCGGAATTCGCCGGATCACGTCTTCCACCAGATGCAACTGCCCGGGCAACGGCTTCACGCGCACGATTGCCTGCAGCGTGAAGCCGAGCGCGCGCGGATCGATCTGCACGGTGAAGCGCTCGATCACGCCTTGCGCTTCGAGCCTGCGGACGCGTTCGGCCGTACTCGGCGCCGAGAGGCCAACCCGGCGCGCCAGTTCGCTGACCGGCTGGCGGGCGTCCGCCGCCAACGCGGCGAGCAGCGCGCGGTCGGTTTCATCGAGCGTCGCAGGTGTGGCGGGAGCAAGGCGTTTGGTCATGACGGCCTTCGATTATTAGGTTTCTTCGCGGGAAGACTTAAGTTTAGCCCTGTATTCGGGCGATCGGATTAATTACACTGCTTCTCATGCAGGAATCAATTCGAGGATCGAATCATGGCGTCAAATGAGATTCGCCGCGGCGCGGCGGAAATGACCATGGCCATGCTGATGTCCGGCACCATCGGCTGGCTGGTGGTGTCGTCGCAGCAGAGTCCGTTCAACGTGGTGTTCTTTCGCTGCATTTTCGGCGGCGCGACGCTGGCGCTCGTGTGCGCCGTGCTCGGCCTGTTCAGGCGCAAGCTCTTTTCGTGGAAGATGCTCGGCCTCGCGCTGCTGGGCGGCGCAGCGATCGTCATCAACTGGGTGCTGCTGTTCGCGGCCTATTCACGCGCGTCGATCTCGATGGCGACCGCCGTCTACAACACGCAGCCGTTTATGCTGGTCGCGCTTGGCGCGCTGGTGTTTCGCGAGCGCGTCAGCGCGTCGACGGTGGCCTGGCTGGTGGTCGCGTTTATCGGCCTCGTGTTCGTGGTGAAGGTCGAGCCGGCGGTGTTGGCGGTGCCGGGCCAGTATCTGGTCGGGGTCGCCTATGCCGTGGGCGCCGCGGCGATGTACGCGGTTTCGTCGATTATCACGAAGCGCCTGAAGGGCACGCCGCCGCACCTGATCGCGCTGATCCAGGTGTCGCTCGGCGTCGTGATGCTGGCGCCGTTCGTGCGCTTCGATGCGCTGCCGACCAACGGCGTACAATGGCTCGAACTGATCGTGCTCGGCATCGTCAACACGGGACTCATGTACGTGCTGCTGTACGGCGCGATCCAGAAGCTGCCGACTTCGATGACCGGTGCGTTGTCGTTCATCTATCCCGTGGTGGCGATCATTGTCGACCGGGTTGCGTTCGGGCAGACACTCGCGTGGATTCAGGTGCTCGGTGCGGCGCTGATCCTGCTCGCGGCCGCCGGCGTGAATCTCGGCTGGCGGATCGTGCCGCAGAAACGCCTGTCTTCGACCTGAGGCAATCGTTGAGATACCGCTGGATCAGCCGGCAATAGTACGGATTCCGGAGCAATCGACGCGTTACATTGTTCATATGGACGGACCAATGACGCCCAACGCGCGCGGCTACGAAGCTTCGTAATGTGGTCTGTATGCGGGTTTAAAAGGCGGTGTCAAGCTTCTGTAGGGAAATCACTGATGCGGTCAAAAAACCGGCACGCGTATCATTCATATCGACGCTGATCACGTCCGACAGAATTTCCGCCGCTCGCCGTAATGGTCGAGCGGCTTTCTTTTTGGGGCGACGGTTTTGGTGTTGTGCTTACCGCGTGCTGCCGGCGGCGCGGCCGTCGGCCCCGCGCGAGTCAAGCCTGGCGGGCGACGATGCGCTCGCCATCGATCTCCAATGGCCCGTTTTTGGCCGCCAACTCCTCGACGATCGCGTGCACCAATGTGGACCATTCGCCGCGCGGCTTGAGCATGGTCGCGGCGGCGCGCATCGCGGCGGCATCGTCGAGCATCCGTAGCAAAGTGTCGAAGCTCATCGCGCGGACTTCGAGCAGCTTGAACACGATCAGCACCTTCAACGCATTCTTCGCATTACGTGCCGGATCGGCCCGTAGCCACGCGACGCGTGAAAACGCCCGTTCCAGCGCCTGCTCGACGGCCGTGAAGGGCGCACCATGGCCAGGAATCACGAGCCGTACGTCGAGCTTCGCAACGGCTTCGAGCACAGCCTGTTCTTCGGCGAAACCGCTTTCACCTTCCAGTTCCGGAAAGATCACGCCAAAGCCGTTTTCCCACAGCGCGTCCGCGCTGATCAGGAGGCGTTCGTCGGCGCAATACAGCATCAACGAGTGCGGATCGTGGCCAGGTGCGCCGAGCACTTGCCAATCGAGCGCGCCGAGCCGCAATTGCGCGCCGGGCGCGATGGTCTCGCTGAAGGTAAAGCGCTCGCAATGCTGACCGGTGGCGCGAAACGTCAGACGGGCTTCGTCCCAGTCGCGCACCGCATCGGCTTCCGAGGCGGGAATCGCGGTGCGGCACGGCCATGCCGACTGCAAGAGTGCGTTGCCGCCGCAGTGATCCGAATGCAGATGTGTATTGACGATCAGATCGAGTGGCCGCGCGCCGAGCGTTTGCTTCACCAGCGCGACAGTTTGCGGCGCGTGCGTCGCGTAACCGGTATCGACGAGTGCCGCGCACGTGTCGTCGACCAGCAGCACATTGTTCGACGACAGCCAGCCGCGTTCGAAGACCCGCATCGATGCCGGTAGCGTGATCATGATGCGCTTGTACCCGCGTTTTT
>DASVNP010000064.1:0-2977 GCA_036383775.1 Paraburkholderia sp.
ACCATCTGCTGCAGTCCGAACTATTCGGCTACGAACGTGGCGCGTTCACCGGCGCCAATCAGCGCAAGATCGGCCGGGTCGAAGCCGCCGATGGCGGCACGCTGCTGCTCGACGAAATCGGCGATCTGCCGCTCGAAAGCCAGGCGAGTCTGTTGCGTTTTCTGCAGGAGGGCAAGATCGAACGGCTCGGTGGACACGAATCGATTCCGGTCGACGTGCGGATCATTTCCGCGACCCACATCGATCTGGAAAGCGCGATGCGTGACGGACGTTTCCGCGCCGACCTGTTTCACCGCCTCTGCGTGCTGCGCGTGGACGAGCCGCCGCTGCGCGCGCGCGGCAAAGACATCGAAATACTCGCGCATCACATCCTGCACAAGTTCAAGACCGACAGTGCGCGCAAGATTCGCGGCTTCGCGCCGTCGGCAATCGAAGCGCTGTACAACTACAACTGGCCCGGCAATGTCCGCGAGCTGATCAACCGGGTGCGGCGCGCGATCGTGATGGCGGAAAACAAGCTGATTTCCGCCGACGACCTCGATCTCGCGCACTTCACCGAGCAGCAGACCGTGACGCTCTCGCAGGCGCGCGAAGCCGCGGAGAAGCGGGCGATCGAGGCGGCCCTGCTGCGGCATCGTCATCGGCTGAACGAGGCGGCGCTGGATCTGAATATTTCGCGTGTCACGCTGTACCGCCTGATGGGTCAGCATGGCTTGCGCGAATTGAGCGCGGCCGACGAGAAGGCGGCCTTCGCCATCGACGACAGCACGCACGAATGACGTCGCGCGTGGCGGGATCGGCGCTGAATCACCGGCTCCCGCACCGCCCCAAACCTCCACGGCGCCCCCACCCCGCGCCTCAGGTAGAATCGGTCTGGTTACGTTCCCCTTTCCATTCGATGACGACGCTCACCCTGATCGTCGCTCGCGCCAATAACGGCGTGATCGGCCGCGACAACCAGTTGCCCTGGCGACTTCCCGAAGACCTCGCGTTCTTCAAGCGCACCACCATGGGCGCGCCCATCATCATGGGACGCAAAACGCATGAGTCGATCGGCCGGCCGTTGCCGGGACGCCGCAACATTGTCGTGACGCGGGATGCCACGCGGCGCTTCCAGGGCTGCGACGCCGCCACGACGCTCGAAGAAGCGCTCAAGCTCGCGGCTCAGGATCAGGCGCCGGAGGCGTTTCTGATCGGCGGCGCGCAGTTGTACGCGGAAGGCCTGCGTCAGGCGGACAAGCTCATCATCACGGAGATTTCCGCCGACTTCGAGGGCGACGCCACGTTTCCGGAACTCGACCAAAACGAATGGGAAGAAGTCGCGCACGAAACGCACCGTGCTCACGCGCCGAACGACTTCGACTACGCGTTCGTCACTTACGCGCGCAAGAACGTTTGAGGGCGCCTGGCTGGCATTACGTGCTGCGGTGACGCGGTGACGCGGTGACGCGGTGACGCGGCATGCACACGCTAGCTGCCCCCCAGCCAGAACAGACTCACGTAAAAAAACGCCACGCAAAGATTTGCGTGGCGTTTTCATTGGTACGACCAGACGGCCAGCCGCGTCGCGGCCAAACCCGGTTACTGCCCAGCGATCGTCATCCGTTCGATCAGCACCGAACCGGTCCGCTTGGTGCCGCGCGTGATCGTATCCGCGCCGATCGCGACAACGTGGTGGAACATCTCCTGCAGCGTGCTCGCCACAGTGATTTCTTCGACCGGATACTGGATCTTGCCGTTCTCGACCCAGAAACCCGACGCGCCGCGCGAATAATCGCCCGTCACGTAGTTCACGCCCTGCCCCATCAATTCGGTCAGCAGCAGGCCGGTGCCGAGCTTGCGCAACATTTCCTCGAAATCGTCCTCGGGGCGCGTATTCGAACTCAGCAACGACAGGTTGTGCGAGCCACCCGCATTGCCGGTGGTTTGCATGCCGAGCTTGCGCGCCGAATAGGTGGAGAGGAAATAGCCCTCCACCACGCCGTCCTTGACGACCGAGCGCTGCCGGGTGCGCACGCCTTCTTCGTCGAACGGCGCGCTCCCCATGGCCCGCGCGACGTGCGGATCTTCGACCACCTGCACGTGCGGCGCGAACACCGGTTTGCCGAGGCTGTCGACGAGGAACGAAGTCTTGCGATAAAGCGCGCCGCCGCTCGTGGCTTGCACGAACGCGCCGAGCAGGCCCGCGGCGAGCGGCGCTTCGAACAGCACCGGCACCTTGCGCGTATCGAGACCGCGCGCGCCGATGCGCGCCAGCGCGCGCTGCGCCGCGTAACGGCCCACCGCCTCCGGATCGGCCAGTTCCTCGGCGCTACGGGTCGACGTGTACCAGTCGTCGCGCTGCATGTTGCGCCCGCTGCCCGCGATCGGCGCACACGCGACGTAATGGCGCGAATACGGATAGCCCGCGAGGAAGCCGCGCGAGGTGGCGAGCACGAATTGCGAGTGCTGCGCCGAGACGCTTGCGCCTTCCGAGTTCTTGATCTGCGGATCGGTCGCGAACGCGGCATCTTCCGCGCGGCGGGCGATTTCCACCGCTTCGTCCGCCGACAGGTTCCACGGGTGATAGAGATCGAGATCGCGCGGCTCGGTTTCGAGCAATTCGGCTTCGGCGAGGCCCGCGCAGTCGTCCTCCGCCGTGAAGCGGGCGATGTTGTAGGCCGCCGCGACCGTGTCCTTCAGGGCCTGCGACGAAAAGTCCGAAGTGCTCGCGTTGCCGCGCTTGTTGCCGATGAACACCGTCACCCCGACCATCTTGTCGCGATTGTGCTCGATCGTCTCGACTTCGCCGCGCCGCACGGAAACGGACAGGCCGTCGCCCTCGGAAATTTCGGTTGCCGCGTCGGTGCCGCCGAGCGACTTCGCGTGACGAAGGATGTCCGAGGCGATTTCCTTCAGTTCATCCTGGGTATGCGGAAAAAAGCGCTGCTTGACGTCCATGTCTGCTGCCATTGTCGTTGCCGTCCTGTTCGGGGCC
>DASVNP010000065.1:0-1729 GCA_036383775.1 Paraburkholderia sp.
CTACGTGTTCGCGGCACGCGAGACTTCGAAACGCGTAGCGACTATGAGCACTTCCTTGGCGAGCTTGTTCGGCAACGCAACCTCACTCGCCTGCAACGGTTCGAGGCAGATCGGGCAGCGCTCAGACCGCTACCCGAGGTCCCGCTGGACTTCACACGCGAGATCATGGTGCGCGTCTCCCGTTTCAGTTTGATTCGGGTGCTCAATAACCACTACTCTGTTCCGTCGAGGCTGATTGGGGCGAAGCTGAAAGTGCGTATCCGCTCGGAGAGCCTGGACCTTTACCACGGACCGGCACACGTTCTTGTGCTGCCGCGCATGAGCGGGCGCAACCAGCGCCGGATCGACTATCGGCATCTCATCTGGTCGCTCGTTCGGAAACCCGGTGCGTTTGCCGCCTACTGCTACCGGGACGAACTGTTTCCGACGACCACGTTCCGTCGGGCGTACGACACGTTGCTTGCCGCAACACCGACCAAAGCTGACCGCGAGTACCTGCGCCTACTGCATCTGGCCGCAAGCACATCAGAAGCGGAAATCGATCAGGCAATCAGCCACCTGCTGGCCGACGGGCGTACACCGACACTCGAAGCGGTACGCGAACTCGTCACAAGCTCCGCACCAACGCCAATTCCGAAGATCGGCAAGGCCGCCATCAATTTGCGCGATTACGACGCCTTGATTCCCTCATGGAGCAACCATGCATAACGCACGTGAAGAACTGCTGGCGTCGCTTCGTACGCTCAATCTCGGCGCCATGGCGGCGGCCGTGGAAGACACGGCATTGCGAGCAGCGAAAGAAGGGCTGACCCACGAAGCATTCCTGCTTGAGCTGGCCCGCATTGAGCGCGCCGCGAAGGCGGCTCGCCGGATTGAGCGGCTCTTGAGGCAATCCGAACTGCTTCCAGAGAAAACCTTCCGGACTCTCAATCTGGATCGGTTTGATCCGGCGACGCGCATGCAAATCGAACGGTTGCGCAGCGGGAGCTTCCTCAAAGACGCGATCAACGTGGTGGCCGTCGGCAGGCCTGGCGCAGGGAAAAGTCATCTTGCCAGCGCTTTAGGTCACGCACTCGTCGAACAGGGCTATCCAGTTCTGTTCACTCCTACGGGTGCTCTGGTGCAGCGGCTGCTCGCCGCAAAGCGCGACCTCCGATTGCCGCAGGAACTGGCAAAGCTGGACCGCTTTGAATGTTTGGTTCTTGACGACATCGGCTACGTCCAGCACGACCGCGATGAAATGGAGGTCTTGTTCACGTTGCTCGCCGAGCGCTACGAGCGCAAGAGCATCGTCATCACGACAAATCTCGTGTTCTCGGAATGGGAACGCATCTTTAAAGACCCGATGACTACGCTTGCGGCGATCGATCGCGTAGTGCACCACAGCGTCGTCCTCGACTTGATGGGTGTCGAGAGCTATCGGGCGAAAGCTGCTGGCGCAAAGCCGACAGTGTCAGCCGCAGTGACGGCATAGGGCGGCAATTTTAGTTGTCGCCGACGGTAGTTCTAGTTGACGCCAGACACGCGGGTGCTAAAGCGGTAGCCGTTGGGATGGCACTTGAAGTACTGGTAGACGGCGCTCGCCGTTACGTGAACGTTATTTAGCCTCAAGAAATTGGCGATCCGCTGCCCGCTGACGCCGCGGGATCGCAGAAGACGAATGTCGGCATCGAATGCGCCAATCTTCGAGCGGCTCGCGGCGTGCTCCGACGCAAGGAATTCTTCAGCG
>DASVNP010000066.1:0-12476 GCA_036383775.1 Paraburkholderia sp.
CAACTACATCGGCATCAGCGAAAAGCCGAATGACATGTTCGGCAAGCTGATGAGCATTTCCGACGTGCTGATGTGGCGTTATTTCGAACTGCTGTCGTTCCGTCCCATGGACGAGATCGCCGGCTTCAGGAAAGAGATTGAAGCCGGCCGCAACCCGCGCGATTTCAAGGTGATGCTCGGCCAGGAAATCGTCGCGCGCTTTCACTCGCAAGCCGATGCCGAGCGCGCGCTCGAAGACTTCAACCATCGCGCGAAGGGCGGCGTGCCCGACGACATTCCGGCCGTGACGCTCGCGGGCGCACCGCTCGCGATCGGTCAGTTGCTCAAGCAGGCCAACCTCGTGCCGTCGACGAGCGAAGCGCTGCGCAACATCGAGCAGGGCGGCGTGAAGATCGACGGTGCGACCGTGTCCGACAAGGGGCTGAAAGTCGAAGCCGGCGAGTACACGGTGCAGGTCGGCAAGCGCCGCTTCGCACGCGTCACGCTGACGGCCTGATGGACCGAGCGTTGCAGCCGGAGTCGAGCCGATGATCGCGCTGATCCAACGCGTGCGCCGCGCGGAAGTGCGCGTGGCCGACCGGGTGACCGGCGCGATCGAGGCCGGACTGCTTGCGCTGGTGTGCGCCGAGCGCGGCGACACCGAGGCGGCGGCCGACCGGTTGCTCGCCAAGGTGCTCGGCTACCGTGTCTTCAGCGACGCAGCCGGCAAGATGAATCTTTCCGTGCAGAATCTCGACGGCGCCGGGCGCGCCGGCGGGTTGCTGCTCGTGTCGCAATTCACGCTGGCGGCCGACACCAATAGCGGGTTGCGTCCGAGCTTTACGCCGGCCGCGCCGCCGGACGAAGGCAAGCGTCTGTTCGACTACTTCGTCGCCGCGGCGCGTGCGAAGCATTCAATCGTCGAGACCGGCGAATTCGGCGCCGATATGCAGGTGTCGCTCGTCAACGACGGGCCGGTGACGTTCTGGCTGCAAACGAACGCCTGAGCGTCAACGATCTTCCCAAATGCGCGTCACGGCGCGCATCTCTCCTCCAGCCGCTTTTTGCGACAATGGCGGCTCGGCATATCCGAGCCCTTGGCGCCTATTTCATCCCATGACTACGCAGATTCTGTTCATCCGTCACGGCGAGACCGACTGGAACCGCATCAAACGCATCCAGGGTCACATCGATATTCCGCTCGCAGCGACGGGTCTTGCCCAGGCACAACGCCTCGCGCGCCGCATGGCCGACGAGGCGAAGCAGGGCGCGCGGCTCGACGCGATCTATTCGAGCGACCTGCAGCGCGCGCAGCAAACCGCGCAGCCGATCGCCGACGCGCTGGGCTTGCCGCTGCAACTTCGCGAAGGTCTGCGCGAACGCTCATATGGTGCATTCCAGGGCCACGACAGCGACGAAATCGCGCTGCGTTTCCCCGACGAATACGCGCACTGGCAAACTCGCGATCCGGGCTTTGCGCCGCCGGAAGGCGAGTCGCAGCGCACGCTTCACCATCGCGTGCTGCATGCCATTGAGCCGCTGGTCGCCGCGCATCCCGGCGGGCGGATTGCCTGCGTGGCGCATGGCGGCGTGCTGGATTGCGTGCGGCGGTTCGCTTGTGGTTTGTCGCTCGATGCGCCGCGTGATTACGCGTTGCTGAACACGAGCGTGAACGTGGTGGATTTCGACAGCGGCAAGGCGACGGTCGTGTCCTGGGCGGACATTTCACATCTCGACGCGCCGAGCGCCGACGATAGTTTCAAGAAGGTGCCGGAGCCGGGACGGTAATCGGCACTGCTGCGCCGGGCCGCGAGCGTCAGCTGGACAGTAGTGCGGCGTCGGCGACCAGTTGCGAGCGGAGCCTGCCCGTAAGCAACCGCGAGAGACCGCTGAGAATGAATTGGCCTGCCTGGTGTGGCTCAGCTCGCAGCCGAATCCCACAAGCCAGGCACCGCGCTCGACGAGTCCGGCGCGGCGAGACCGAAATGCCGGTACGTGAGCAACGTGGCGACCCGCCCGCGCGGCGTGCGCTGCAGGAAGCCCTGCTGGATCAGATACGGTTCGAGCACGTCTTCGATCGTGTCGCGCTCTTCGCCGATAGCTGCCGCCAGATTGTCGACGCCGACCGGGCCGCCGTCGAATTTGTGCAAAATCGCTTCGAGCAGCTTGCGGTCCATCAGGTCGAAACCCACCGCGTCCACGTCGAGCATTCTGAGCGCGGCGTCGGCCACTTGCGCGGTGATGTTCCCGTCGGCTTTCACTTCGGCGAAGTCGCGCACACGGCGCAGCAGGCGGTTGGCGATCCGCGGCGTGCCGCGCGCGCGTTTGGCGATTTCAAATGCGCCGTCCGGATGGATCTGCGCATTCAGCAGCGACGCCGAACGCGTAACGATGCGTGCCAGTTCCTCGGCGTTGTAAAACTCGAGCCGCGCCACGATCCCGAAGCGGTCGCGCAGCGGATTGGTCAGCATGCCCGCGCGCGTGGTCGCGCCGACCAGCGTGAACGGCTGCAAGTCCAGCTTTACGCTGCGCGCGGCCGGCCCTTCGCCGATCATGATGTCGATCTGATAATCCTCTAGCGCCGGGTACAGAATTTCCTCGACGACCGGTGAGAGCCGGTGGATTTCGTCGATGAACAGGACGTCATTGGCTTCGAGGTTGGTGAGCAGCGCGGCGAGGTCTCCGGCGCGTTCGAGAACCGGCCCGGAGGTTTGCCGCAGATTGACACCCATTTCCCGCGCGATGATATGCGCGAGCGTGGTCTTGCCGAGGCCCGGCGGTCCGAACAGCAAGACGTGATCGAGCGATTCGGAGCGGCGCTTGGCGGCCTCGATGAAGATTTCCAGCTGGCCGCGGACTTTTTCCTGCCCGACATATTCGTCGAGCTGGCGCGGGCGCAACGCGCGCTCGAACGCTTCTTCGTTCGATGAGACGGGCGTGGCCGCAATGATGCGCTCGGTGGCGAGTTTGTCGGTTTCGATCATGCGGGCATTGTACCGCGCGCGGGTGCGTGCGGCGCCTTACCTGACTGCCACTGGCCACCTGGCTCGCGCGCATGGTGGCGGGCTCGGAGGCCCGGCGTCAGGCCTTGGAGAGGGCCTTCAACGCAAGCTTGATACCCTCGGACACGCCGGTGCCGGCCGGCACATTCTTGATGGCCGCCAACGCTTCTTTCTCGGAGTAACCCAAGGCGATCAGTGCGTTCAGGATGTCCGATGCGTGGTCGGATGCCGACGCCGCGCCGGCCAGCGTGCCCAGGTCGGCGCCGATCTTGCCCTTCAGTTCGAGGAGCAGCCGCTCCGCCGTCTTCTTGCCGATGCCCGGCACGCGCGTGAGGCGCGCCGCGTCCTGCATCGTCACGGTTTGCGCGAGTTCATGCACGCTCATGCCCGACAGCACCGCCAGCGCCATGCGCGCGCCGATGCCGGTGATCTTCAGCAATTCACGGAAGGTCGAACGTTCCTCGGCGGTGCCGAAGCCATAGAGCAGATGCGCGTCTTCGCGCACGATCATCTGCGTGAGCAACACGACTCGTTCGCCGGTCGACGACAGGTTGTAGAACGTGCTCATCGGCACATCGACTTCGTAACCGACGCCGTTGCAGTCAACGAGCAGATGCGGCGGGTTTTTTTCCAGCAGGACGCCGGCAATGCGACCGATCATGGCGGATTCAATCTTGTGAGAAAGGGCGAGTGTAGCGCAGCGCGTGAGCGGCGAGTGACCTTCGTTCCATAAGCGCTCAGCCCCTACCCGACCAATCGTCCGCGCCTCACGCGCAGTCCCTTCTTCGCAAGCGATGGCGCAATGCCGCCCAGCGTGCTCAGCGTCGTGCCGCCGTGCGCGTGGCAGATCGCCATGCCGAGCGCGTCGGCGGCGTCGGTGCTGGGGACGCCCGAGAGATTGAGCAGCCGCACCACCATCTGCTGCATCTGCTCCTTGGTCGCGCGGCCGTAGCCCACCACGGCCTGCTTCAATTGCAGCGCGGTGTATTCGGCAACCGGCACACCGCCCGCGACCAGTCCGCAGATCGCCGCGCCACGCGCCTGTCCGAGCAGCAGCGTGGATTGCGGGTTGACGTTGACGAACACCTTTTCGATCGCCGACTGATCCGGCGAATGCTGGCGGATCAGCGTCGAGATGCCTTCGAAAATGGTGCCCAGGCGCGACGGCAGATCGGCGTCGGCGGTTTTGATCACGCCGCTCGCGACGTAGCTGAGGGTGTGGCCGCTTTGGTCGATCACGCCGAAGCCAGTCACGCGCAAGCCGGGGTCGATGCCGAGAATTCTCATGTGGTGCCGCAGATGCCGTGAAAACCAGGTGCTTGCGATACTACCGCACGCACGCTGCGTGGTCCCAAAGAAAACGGCCCGGCGGACAATGCCGCCGGGCCGTTTCGCTGAAGCTCAGAGCGTTGGCGGGCACCTTCGCTTCACGAGCAAGGCGCCGCCGGTCAAACCCGAATCAATGCCGGAAGTGACGCACGCCGGTCAATACCATCGCGATGTTGTGCTCGTCCGCCGCGCCGACCACTTCGTCGTCGCGCATCGAGCCGCCCGGTTGAATCACGCAGGTCGCGCCTGCCGCGACCACCACATCCAGCCCGTCGCGGAACGGGAAGAACGCATCCGACGCCACCGCCGAACCCGCGAGCGTCAAACCGGCATTCTGCGCCTTGATGCTCGCGATGCGCGCCGAGTCCACGCGGCTCATCTGGCCCGCGCCGACGCCGAGCGTCATGCCGTTGCCGCAGAACACGATCGCGTTCGACTTCACGTATTTCGCCACGCGCCAGGCGAACAGCAGGTCGTCCATTTCCTTCGGCGTCGGGTGACGCTTCGTGACCACGCGCAATTCGCGCGGCTGCACGTTCTTCGAATCGAGCGATTGCACCAGCAGACCGCCGCCCACGCGCTTCAGATCGAACGCGTTATGGCCTTCGCCCAAAGCGATTTCCAGCAGACGCACGTTCTGCTTCGCGGCGAACACCTGGCGCGCTGCCGCGCTGAACGACGGCGCGATCAGCACTTCGACGAACTGCTTGGCCACAGCTTGCGCCGCGGCTTCGTCCACTTCGCGGTTGAACGCGATGATTCCGCCGAACGCCGAGGTCGGGTCGGTCTGGAACGCCTTGGCATACGCTTCGTTCGCGTCCGCGCCCACCGCCACGCCGCACGGGTTCGCGTGCTTGACGATCACGCAGGCCGGCACGTCGAAGGTCTTCACGCATTCCCACGCTGCGTCGGAGTCGGCGATGTTGTTGTACGACAGTTCCTTGCCCTGCAACTGGTTATAGTTCGCCAGCGCACCCGGCTGCACCGCCAGGTCGCGGTAGAACGCCGCGCTTTGATGCGGGTTTTCGCCGTAGCGCAGATCCTGCACCTTGTTGAACGCGAGGTTGAACGTAGCCGGGTACGTGTTGCGCGACGAGTGGTGCAATTCGTCGGTCAGGCTCGTCAGGTAGTTCGTGATCGCGCCGTCGTACTGCGCGGTGTGCGCGAACACCTTGGTGGCGAGGCGGAAGTTCGTCTTGTACGACACGGCGTTGCTGTTCGCGCGCATTTCTTCGAGCACGACCGCGTAGTCGGCCGGATCGACCACCACCGTCACGTCGCGGTGATTCTTCGCGGCCGAGCGCAGCATGGTCGGGCCGCCAATGTCGATATTCTCGATCGCGTCTTCCAGCGAGCACTCTTCTTTCGACACGGTCTGCACGAACGGGTACAGATTCACGACCAGCAGGTCGATGGTCGGAATGTCGTGCTTTTCAAGCGCGGCAATGTGTTCCGGCAGGTCGCGGCGCGCCAGAATGCCGCCGTGCACCTTCGGATGCAGCGTTTTCACGCGCCCGTCCAGCATTTCCGGGAAGCCCGTGTAATCGGCGACTTCGGTAACGGAGAGGCCTGCGTCCGCGAGCAGTTTCGCGGTGCCGCCGGTCGACAGGATCTTGACGCCGAGATCCGACAGCGACTTGGCGAAGTCGACGATGCCGGACTTGTCGGAAACGGAGATGAGCGCTTGCTTGATCATGATGAAGACGAAAAGCCGAAGGGAAACGTGGCAGGAGCGCCCAAAAACTACAACAAACCGTGCTGTTGCAGCTTCTTGCGCAGCGTATTGCGGTTAATGCCGAGATACTCGGCGGCCAGCGACTGATTGCCGCCTGCCTGCTCGAGCACCACTTCGAGCAAGGGTTTTTCCACGCACGAAATCACCATGTCATAGACGTCGTGCGGATTGGAGCCGTCGAGATCCTGGAAATACACGTCCAGGCTGTCGCGGACAGATTGTTCGATATTGTTCTTGCTCATGCTGCTAGTCGGTCGGTAGGGTCCTCGCCCGTATTGCCGAGCGTTTCGTCGACGTAGACGAGGCGGTCGGAGATCGCCTTTTGGGCGTCGAAGAATTCGTTGACGGCGAGGAGTTGTTCGCGCGTGGTGTCCAGCGTATTCATGCGGTGCCGGAACACGTTGGCGCCGGAAAGGCCGCGAGTGTACCAGCCGATGTGCTTGCGCGCAGTGCGGACACCCGTGAACTCGCCGTAGAAAGCGTAGTGATCTTCGAGATGCTCGTTCATCACCTGCTGGATTTCGTCGATGCGCGGCGGCGGCAGCAACTCGCCCGTTTGCAGGAAATACTCGATCTCGCGGAACAGCCACGGGCGCCCCTGCGCGGCGCGGCCGATCATGATGGCGTCGGCGCCGGTGGCGCCGAGCACCTCGCGTGCCTTGTGCGGCGTCGTGATGTCGCCGTTCGCGACGACCGGAATGCGCACCGCCGCTTTCACCGCGGCTATGGTCTCGTATTCGGCCTCGCCGTGATACAGGTCGGCGCGCGTGCGGCCGTGGACGGTCAGCATGGAGATGCCGGCGGCTTCAGCCAGGCGCGCGATGGTCAACGCATTCTTGTTGTCGCGATTCCAGCCGGTGCGGATCTTCAGCGTGACGGGCACCGCGTCGGGCCCGACGCCCACCGCGTTCACCACCGCCTCGACGATGCGCTGCACCAGCGGTTCGTTCTGCAACAGGGCCGAGCCTGCTGCGACGTTGCACACCTTCTTGGCCGGGCAGCCCATGTTGATGTCGATGATCTGCGCGCCGTTTGCCACGTTGTAGCGGGCCGCTTCGGCCATCATGGCCGGATCGGCGCCGGCGATCTGCACGGCGATCGGCTCGACCTCGCCCGCGTGATTGGCGCGGCGCATGGTCTTCTCGCTTTTCCACAACTGCGCGTTGGAGGCGACCATTTCCGACACCGCATACCCCGCGCCCAGCCGCTTGCAAAGCTGCCGGAACGGCCGGTCGGTCACACCCGCCATGGGCGCGACGAACAGGTTATTACGCAGATTGTGTGAGCCGAGAGTGGGCATGGCGTGGACGTGCGCGCGGCCGATTGCTCAGTTTCTGTCAATCGGAGCGGTCGCGAAATGCAAGGGAAACCACCATTTTAGCGTTAACGGCTAGCCGGTACCCGACATGTGGCTGTCGTAACTCATTAAATCTTCTATGAAAGTCCGCCGGATCATAGAGCCGGCGCCCCTCGCCCGGTGTTGTTCAGATCGAGCAGAGGGGCTGTGCGGAGTGAGCCGTGCGGTGCGTTCAGCGGCGCTGTCCGAACATCATTTGCCGGGCGAGCGCCGTTTTTACCGGCGGCAGGAACTCGAGCGCGGTGAGCGCGAGGCCGCGCATGACCGCCAGCGGCGCGAAGTCGACGGTGAAGAGGCGCGCGAGCGTGTCGGTGGCGCCGATCGTCATGCGCCGGTCGAGCGCGCGGCGTTGCGCGAACGTGGCCAGCGCAAACGGGGTGGGGCCTTCCGTCGCCAGAGCGTCCGCCAGCGCGTGCGCGTCGCGCAGACCGAGGTTCAGGCCCTGGCCCGCGACCGGATGCAGCGTCTGCGCGGCATTGCCGATCGCCACCACGCGGCCCTTCACGAGCGTCTCCACCGTGTTCAACCCCAACGGGAACGACGCGCGCCCGAGGATTTGCGTGAAGCGGCCCATGCGGTCGCCGAACGCGGCGTCGAGTTCACGCAGGAAGGCTTCGTCGGAGAGTTGCGCGCGGCGCGCGGCCTCCTCGGGCGCGCAGCACCAGACCAGCGCGTAGTCGGCGCCGCGCACGCCGCCCATGGGCAGCAGCGCGATCGGACCTTGCGATGTGAAGCGCTCCCACGCCACGTGCGGCTGCGGTGCGGACACGGTCACCGTGCCGACCAGCGCGGTCTGGCCGTAATCGCGCGTGCCGCTCGCGGCGGGGCGTTTGCCGGTTGACCCAGCGGTGTTCTTGCCAACTTGCGTGTCCGCGTCCGCTTTCACGTTCTCGCCGGCGCTATTGCCCGCGTACTTGTCCGTCCGTTTAGCCGCGTGCCTGTCCTGTTTCTGGTCGCCGAACAGCCCGCCTTCCGCGCTCACGAGAATCCGCGTACGCAACTGGCGCGTGACACCCGCGGTTTCGATCGGCAGCGTGACGCCGTCGGAATCCTGAGTCGGTGTCGCGGCGGAGGTGGAGCGGAACCAGTGCACGGAGGTGGCGTGCACCGCCTCCGCGAGGCCATGCACGATCGAGCCGTAACGCAGCACGTAACCGAGCGCCGGCAAGCCGTGTTCGCTGTGGTCGATCAGCGTGCGGCCGAAGTGGCCGCGCTGCGAGACGTGAATCCGCTGGATCGCGGTGGCGCCGGCGGGCCACCGCAGCGGCTCCAGGATCATCCGGCTGCCGTGCGAGACAGCAATGGCGCGCGGATCGGCGATCGAATCTTCCGGCTCGCGCGCGTCGACGAGCGCGATTTTCAGCGCCTGCGTCGCGCTCCGGCGCGCCAGCCAGCCGGCCAGCGCCAGCCCGACCGGACCGGCGCCGACGATCGTCACGTCGAAATCGAAGGAAGGATCAGCCGCGGCGGGCTTCAGGATTACCGCCGACTGGGAAACGTCGTTCATCGAGAATTACTTCCTTGTTTCGTGGGCCGCGCGGGCTTCCTGCATCAGTGCCTCGATCTCGGCCGCGGCCACCGGCACTTCGCGCGTGATCAGTTCGCAGCCGGTCGGCGTGACGATGGCATCGTCCTCGATGCGGATGCCGATGTTCCAGTAACGCTCGGGCACGCCTTCAGCCGGACGGATGTACAGACCCGGCTCGATGGTCAGCGTCATCGAGGCCTGCAGCGTGCGCCATGGCAGAACTCCTGCCTCGTCGCGCGGCGCGCCGCGTTCGCGGTAATCGCCGACATCGTGCACGTCCATGCCGATCCAATGGCCGGTACGGTGCATATAGAAGGGGGCATAGGCGCGCTCGGCGATCACGTCGTCGACCGAGGCGAACTTGGTCCGCTCGACGATGCCCGTGTCGAGCAAGCCTTGGGACAGCACGCGCACGGCGGCCTGGTGCGGCTCGTCGAAGGTCGCGCCGGCGTGGGTGGCGTCGATGGCGGCCTGCTGCGCGGCCAGCACGATGTCGTACAGCTCGCGCTGCGCCGGCGTGAAACGGCCGTTCGCGGGGAACGTGCGGGTGATGTCGGAGGCGTAGCCGTCGAGTTCGCAGGCCGCGTCGATCAGGATCAGGTCGCCGTCCTGCGCAACTGCGTTGCCGGCCGGGTAGTGCAGCACGCAGGCGTTGGCGCCCGCCGCGACGATCGACGTGTACGCCGGCGCTTGCGCGCCGAATTTGCGGAACGTGTACAGCAGCTCCGCTTCGAGTTCGTACTCGCGCACGCCGGGCCGGCAGGCGGCCATGGCGCGGCGATGCGCGTGGGCGGAAATCTGCCCGGCCCGACGCATGATGGCGAGTTCGTGGTCGTCCTTGGTGAGCCGCATGTCGTCGAGCAAGGGCACCAGGTCGCGTGCGGCAGCCGGCGCGGCGACGCCGCCGCGGCCTTGGGCGCGCACAGCGTCGAGCCAGTCGCGCACCTGTTCGTCCAGCTTCGCCGACGTGCCGAGCGCGTAGTGCAGCGCCGGTTTATCCGCGAGCAGCCGCGGTAGTTGCGTATCCGCTTCGCCGATGGCGAACGCGGCGTCGAAGCCGAATGCCGTGCGCGCGCCCTCCGGGCCGAAGCGAAAGCCTTCCCACGTCTCGCGCTCGACATTTTTCTCGCGGCAGAACAGCACCGAAGCCGGTTCGCCGGGGGCGGCGCTGGCGTCGAGCACCAGCAGCGCCTCGGGCTCGGTGAAGCCGGTCAGGTAGTAGAAGTAGCTGTCGTGCCGGTACGGATAATCGGCATCACGGTTGCGCAGCACTTCCGGCGCGGTGGGGACGATGGCGACGCCGCCACCCGCTGCGCGCAGCGCGGCGAGTACGCGCTCGCGGCGCGTGCGGTAGACGTCGATGGCGATGGTGAGTTCGGTCGGCTGGTTCATCGTGCGATTGTAGCGCCCAATGGTATTGCGCCAATGCGCCGGCCTATTTTGCATGGGATGCCTGCGCAAGTCATGGCGAAGGCGCGCGCTGCAACGTTGCAATCCGTCCACAGCGAGTCTGCATAAGGCTTTCGGAGCGCCCGGAAGGCGCGACTGAGTGGTCGCGACCGCCGCCAAACACTTATACTTTCGCCGGATTCAAGAAAAGGCAGATGGTCATGATGAAACTCATCGGTTCGCTCGCCAGCCCCTATGTGCGTAAAGCGCGGGTCGTGCTGGCCGACAAGAAGATCGACTACGAACTGGTGCCCGAGAACGTCTGGGCACCAGACACCAAAATTCACACCTTCAATCCGATCGGCAAGGTGCCGTGCCTCGTGATGGAAGATGGCGAAGCGGTGTTCGACTCGCGGGTGATCTGCGAATACGTGGACACGCTGTCGCCGGTGGGCAAGCTGATTCCCCAGTCGGGGCGCGAGCGCCTCGAGGTGCGCTGCTGGGAAGCGCTCGCCGACGGCGTGCTGGACGCGGCCGTGCTGATTCGCCTCGAAGCCACGCAGCGCGCGCCGGAGCAGCGCGTCGACGCGTGGGTCGCGCGGCAGCAGCGCAAGATCGACGAAGGTCTGATCGCGATGTCGCAAGGCTTGGGCAGCAAGCCGTGGTGTGCGAGCAATCACTACACGCTGGCGGACATCGCGGTGGGTTGCGCCTTGGGCTACCTGGACTTCCGGATGCCCGAGCTGAACTGGCGCGAACCCTATCCGAATCTGGACAAGCACTTCCAGAAGCTCTCGCAGCGTCAGTCGTTCACCGATACGGTGCCGACTAACTGAGCGGACGGCTCATTGAGAGCCGTTTGTTGCCTCGCGGTTATGGCTTGCCGCCTATTTGCCGCTTTCCGCTCTTATTGCTTGCCGTTCTGACGCCGCCGGAGACCCGGCCCGAACGCAAAACCGAACGCCAGCAGCAGCAATGAAACCGCCAGCACCGTATTGTTGCCGCTCGTGACGTAAGGCGTGCTGCCCGAGGTGCCTTGCACCGTGACGTCGAGCGAGCCGACCGTGTACGGCGTCAGGCGTCCAAGCACCCTGCCGTTCGCGTCGATGGCGGCCGTCATACCGGTGTTGGTCGCGCGCAGCATCGGCCGGCCGGTTTCCAGCGAACGCATGCGCGCGATCTGCAGATGCTGGTCGAGCGCGATCGTGTCGCCGAACCACGCGAGATTGGTCGAATTGACCAGCACGCCGGCGGGCGTCTCGTTTTCGCGGATGCTGCGCGCAATCTCCTCGCCAAAAATATCCTCGTAGCAGATGTCGACCGCGACCGGCTGGTTGTGGACGATGAACGGCTTCTGCACCGGCGCGCCGCGGAAGAAATCGCCGAGCGGAATGCTCATCAGATTGACGAACCAGCGGAAGCCCCAAGGCACGAATTCGCCGAACGGCACGAGGTGGTGCTTGTCGTAGCGGTACACGTCGCGCTTGCCGGGCGTTACGCCGAACAGGCTATTCGTGTAGTCGATCACCTGGCCTTCCGGTGTGATCGTGCCGCCGATCGCGCCGAACAGGATCGCGCTGCCGGTCGAATCCGCGAAGTTGCGCACCGCCGAGGCGAACGGCGCCGGCAGTTGCTGCGCGAGGACGGGGATCGCGGTTTCCGGCGTGACGATCAGATCGGCAGGCTTCGAGGTAATCATCTGCTGATACTCGTCGATCGCGGCGCGCACGCCGGATTCCTCGAACTTCATGTCCTGCTTGACGTTGCCTTGCAGGAGGCGCACGGTCAGCGGCGCGTTGGCCGGCACGGTCCACTGCGCGAGCGGCAGCAGCAGGCCGGCCACGACGAGCGCCAGTGCCACGGCGCCCGGCACGACGGTGCGCGACATGCCGGGTTTTGCGCCATTGCCGCTGCCGTTTCTGGCGGCGTCCCGGCCGGATTTTTTGGCCGGCATGAGCGGCAGGAGCGCCTGCACGATCAGCGCCGCCGCGAGCGCCAGCATCCAGCCGACGCCGTAGACGCCCGCCACCGGCGCAAATCCGGCAAACGGGCCGTCCACCTGCGCATAGCCGCTCGCGAGCCACGGAAAGCCGGTAAACACTGTGCCGCGCAGCCATTCGCCGATCGCCCATGCGCTCGCAAACGCCAGCGCGCCAT
>DASVNP010000067.1:0-22834 GCA_036383775.1 Paraburkholderia sp.
GTCGCTGAACCTGTACGCCGAGCATGAATTCAACGCGTCGACCTTTACCGGCCGCGTGATCGCGGGCACGGGATCGGACATCTACTCGGCGATCACCGGCGCGATCGGCGCGCTGCGCGGGCCGAAGCACGGCGGCGCCAACGAGGTCGCGTTCGAGATCCAGTCGCGCTACCAGAACCCGGACGAGGCCGAAGCGGACATCCGCCGTCGCGTGGAGAACAAGGAAGTGGTGATCGGTTTCGGCCACCCGGTGTACACGATCTCCGATCCGCGCAACAAGGTCATCAAGGAAGTCGCGAAGAAGCTCTCGAAGGAAGCGGGCAACCTAAAGCTGTTCAATATCGCCGAGCGGCTTGAAACAGTGATGGCAGACGCGAAGAAGATGTTCCCGAATCTCGACTGGTTCAGCGCGGTGTCGTACCACATGATGGGTGTGCCGACGGCGATGTTCACGCCGTTGTTCGTGATTTCCCGTACGGCGGGCTGGAGCGCGCACATCATCGAGCAGCGTATCGACAACAAGATCATCCGTCCGAGCGCAAATTACACAGGCCCCGACGACCTGCCGTTCGTGCCGCTCGCCAAACGCGTTTAAGCGCGTTTCGGTACGTATAGGTGCGTGGCCGCTGCAAGTGTTTCTCCTCCATTGCGTCCTGAGAGCGCGGCGCGATGAAGTTGGGCCTTGGCTCGCTGAAACCCCGAGCCAAGGCCGTTTTTTTACGGCAGCGGATAACCACGCGTTCAAGCGCCGGTCGCAAACCGGCAAGCTACACTACACGTACTGCTGACTGACCCGCCAGGGAAGCGCCATAAAAAAGGGGGGGCAGCTGATTGAGATCGGCCGCCGCCATCGTCCCCGGATCATTACTGTTTTGTCCCCTACGCCATGAATACTGCAAACCGCAAACGCCTTCCCGGCACCCAGCTCGATTTCTTCGACACGCGCGCCGCGGTCGAGGCCATTGAACCCGGCGCTTACGACAAGCTGCCGTACACGTCGCGCGTGCTGGCCGAGAATCTCGTGCGCCGCTGCGACCCGGTAACGCTCGTCGCGTCGCTCAGGCAGATTATCGAGCGCAAGCGCGAGCTGGATTTCCCGTGGTTCCCGGCGCGAGTGGTCTGTCATGACATTCTTGGCCAGACGGCGCTGGTCGATCTCGCCGGCCTGCGCGATGCGATCGCCGCGCAAGGCGGCGACCCGGCCATGGTCAATCCGGTGGTGCCCACGCAACTCGTGGTGGACCATTCGCTCGCGGTCGAATGCGGCGGCTTCGATCCGGATGCGTTCGCCAAGAACCGCGCGATCGAAGATCGCCGGAACGAAGACCGCTTCGACTTCATCAACTGGACCAAGCGTGCGTTCCAGAACGTCGACGTGATTCCGCCGGGCAACGGCATCCTGCATCAGATCAACCTGGAGCGCATGAGCCCGGTGGTGCAGGTGAAAGACGGCGTAGCGTTCCCCGACACGCTGGTCGGCACCGACTCCCATACGCCGATGGTGGACGCGCTCGGCGTGATCGCGATCGGCGTGGGCGGCCTCGAAGCGGAAAGCGTGATGCTGGGCCGCGCATCGTATATGCGCCTGCCGGATATCGTCGGCGTGGAGCTGACGGGCAAGCCGGCCGAAGGCATTACGGCCACCGACGTAGTTCTTTCGTTGACCGAATTTCTGCGCAAGGAAAAAGTGGTCGGCGCGTACCTCGAATTCTATGGCGAGGGCACGGCGAAGCTGACCCTCGGCGACCGCGCGACGATCGCCAACATGGCACCCGAATTCGGCGCGACGGCCGCGATGTTTTACATCGACGAGCAGACCATCAAATACCTCAAGCTCACCGGCCGCGACGACGAGCTCGTCGAGCTGGTGGAAACGTATGCAAAGGAAACCGGCCTGTGGGCCGATAGCCTGCGGCACGCCGAGTATGAACGCGTGCTGAAGTTCGACCTGTCCACCGTGGTGCGCACGCTGGCCGGCCCGTCCAACCCGCATCGCCGTTTGCCGGTCTCGGAGCTGGCGGCGCGCGGCATCAGCGGCAAGGTGGAGAACGAGCCGGGCCTGATGCCGGACGGCGCCGTGATCATTGCTGCGATCACGAGCTGCACGAACACTAACAATCCGCGCAACATGATCGCTGCCGGCCTGCTCGCGCGTAACGCGAACCAGCGCGGACTGACCCGCAAGCCGTGGGCGAAGACCTCGCTCGCGCCGGGCTCGAAGGCGGTCACGCTGTATCTGGAAGAGGCTGGTCTGCTGCCCGAACTCGAACAACTGGGTTTCGGCGTGGTGGCCTATGCGTGCACGTCATGCAACGGCATGTCCGGGGCGCTGGACCCCGTGATCCAGAAGGAGATCGTCGAGCGCGATCTGTACGCCACGGCCGTGCTGTCCGGCAACCGCAACTTCGACGGCCGGATTCATCCGTACGCGAAGCAGGCGTTCCTCGCGTCGCCGCCGCTGGTGGTGGCCTATGCGATTGCGGGCACGATCCGCTTCGACATCGAGAAGGACGTGCTCGGTATCGACGCCGACGGCCATGCCGTCACGCTGAAGGACATCTGGCCGACGGACGAAGAGATCGACGCGATCGTCGCGGCGAGCGTGAAGCCGGCGCAATTCCGCAAGGTGTACGAACCGATGTTCGCGGTCTCCGCCGACACCGGCGAGAGAGCCAATCCGCTGTACGACTGGCGCCCCGCGAGCACGTATATTCGCCGTCCGCCGTACTGGGAAGGCGCGCTCGCCGGTGAGCGCACGCTCAAGGGCATGCGTGCGCTGGCCGTGCTGGGCGACAACATCACGACCGATCACCTGTCGCCGTCCAATGCGATTCTGGCGGACAGCGCCGCAGGCGAATACCTCACGAAAATGGGCCTGCCGGAAGAGGACTTCAATTCCTATGCGACCCACCGCGGCGATCACCTGACCGCGCAGCGCGCCACCTTTGCGAATCCCACGCTGAAGAACGAGATGGTGCTCGAAGACGGCAAGGTGAAAGCCGGCTCGTTGGCGCGCATCGAACCCGAAGGCAAGGTCACCCGCATGTGGGAAGCGATCGAAACCTACATGGAGCGCAAGCAGCCGCTGATCGTGATCGCCGGGGCCGACTATGGCCAGGGTTCGTCGCGCGACTGGGCGGCCAAGGGCGTGCGTCTGGCCGGCGCGGAAGCGATCGTCGCCGAAGGCTTCGAGCGCATTCACCGCACGAACCTGGTGGGCATGGGCGTGCTGCCGCTGGAGTTCAAACCCGGCGTGAACCGGCTGACGCTCGGTATCGACGGCACCGAGACGTTCGACGTGATCGGCGAACGCAAGCCGCGCGCCGACCTCACGCTGGTGATTCAGCGCAGGAATGGCGAGCGTGTAGATGTGCCGGTCACGTGCCGGCTCGATACCGCTGAAGAAGTTTCCATCTACGAGGCCGGCGGCGTGTTGCAGCGCTTTGCGCAGGACTTTCTCGAGTCGTCGAAGGCGGCGGCTTGACCCATCAGGACACGACTTTCATGGCCCATCAACCCCAGATCAAGATTGCTGCCACCTACATGCGTGGCGGCACCAGCAAAGGTGTGTTCTTCCGTCTGCAGGATTTGCCCGAGGCCGCCCAGGTGCCGGGCGCCGCGCGCGATGCGCTGCTGATGCGCGTGATCGGCAGCCCCGACCCGTACGGCAAGCAGATCGACGGCATGGGCGGCGCGACTTCGAGCACCAGCAAGACGGTGATCATCGCCAAAAGCAGCCGGCCCGGTCATGACGTGGATTATCTGTTCGGGCAGGTGTCGATCGACAAGGCCTTTGTGGACTGGAGCGGCAATTGCGGCAATCTGTCCGCCGCCGTGGGACCGTTCGCGATCAGCGCCGGTCTCGTCGACCCGAGCCGAATTCCGCGTGACGGTGTGGCCACCGTGCGCATCTGGCAGGCCAACATTGGCAAGACGATCATCGGCCACGTGCCGATGACGAACGGCGCGGTGCAGGAAACCGGTGACTTTGAACTCGACGGCGTGACGTTTCCGGCAGCGGAAATTCAGCTCGAGTTCATGGATCCGGCCGCGGAAGAAGAGGGCGCCGGCGGCTCGATGTTCCCCACCGGCAATCTGGTCGACGACCTCGAAGTGCCGGGTGTCGGCACGCTCAAGGCGACGATGATCAACGCGGGCATTCCGACCATCTTCGTGGACGCCGAGGCGATCGGCTACAAGGGCACCGAGTTGCAGGACGCCATCAATAGCGACAACAAGGCGCTGGCGATGTTCGAGACCATTCGCGCGCACGGCGCGCTGCGCATGGGGCTGATCAGTCAGCTCGACGAGATCGCGACGCGCCAGCACACGCCGAAGGTCGCGTTCGTCGCGAAACCGGCCGAGTACGTGGCGTCGAGCGGCAAGCGCGTTGGCGCGGACGACGTCGATCTGCTGGTGCGGGCGCTGTCGATGGGCAAGCTGCATCACGCGATGATGGGCACGGCCGCGGTGGCGATCGGCACGGCGGCGGCGATTCCGGGGACGCTCGTGAATCTCGCCGCGGGTGGCGGACCGCGGGAAGCGGTGCGCTTCGGGCATCCTTCAGGAACGTTGCGGGTCGGCGCTGAGGCAAGCGAGAACGGTGGCGAGTGGACGGTCACCAAGGCCATCATGAGCCGCAGCGCGCGGGTGTTGATGGAAGGGTGGGTGCACGTGCCGCAACCGGAGTGAGGTGCCGGTAACCCGGTGTCCGTACCCCGGTAGATAGTGACTAGATGTCCGGCGAGCCCTTCCAGCCGATGCGGCTCGCCATTTTTCTCCAGAAACGACGGCGACGCGCAAAACACCATGCGCTGACGCGCGATGCGACGCGCTAACCCCTCCGCCTTGTCGTCCAGATCGCCAGTGCGGATTTGCGAGCAACGAATGAAGTGCTTGCAGAAGATGCCCGTACGAATGGTTCGCTAATTATTTTGCGCACGGGGCGTCAGCGCACATACCATGTATTGATGTCAATACGATGATCGCCGTTGCCGGACATTGAGCGTTTCCCCGCGTAATGGCGGAACTTACGATGCTTTCGATGCGGCGTCACGATAACAGCGGCGGCCAGCGATAAAGCCAGGCCGACTGCCGCACATGGGGGGGCCGAGAATAATGAACGTCTTCGATACGTGGCTCATTGCGCTCATTCACAACGCGGCGGTTCCCTCTCAAGGCTTCATTCATCTTGTCGAACTGGTTGTAGACATGAACCTGTTCAAGGGGCTGATACTGATCGCCATGCTCTGGTGGATCTGGTTCAGGCCGGTCACCTCACCTGGTCAGGACAGCGCGGCTGTCCGGCAGTATCACCGCGAAATTGTCGTGATTGCTATTGCGAGCGGGTTTATCGCGCTGTTGGCCGGCCGCCTGCTGGCCCACCATCTGCCATTCCGGCTGCGGCCCATGTATGTACCGGAGTTGCGTGCGTATTTTCCGGAAGCCAACGTGGACGAGCCGGTGCTGCGAACATGGAGCTCATTTCCGAGCGATCACAGCATGCTGTGGTGCGCGGTCGCCATGGGCATATTCTTCGCGTCTCGGCCGGCAGGCATCTACGCGCTATTCCACGCCATCGTGCTGATCGGCCTGCCGCGCATCTATCTCGGCTTGCACTACCCGACCGACGTGCTGGCCGGAATCGCGCTCGGCATCGGCATTGTCTGCGTGATGAACATCCGAGCAATACGCACGCGCGTCTGCGCACCGATACTGGCGTTCGCGCAGTATTCACCCGGCGTGTTCTTTGGCGCCGCGTTCGTGCTGTGTTTCGAGTTGACGACGCAGTTCAGCGAACTGCGCGTATTGGCGCACGAGGTGATTCACGGGATGTAGGCTTGTTGCGCGAAAGTAAGAAATTGGTAAGCAATCCGTACGGGCAACTCAACGAGATGTCACAGGACGTGCTTCCATTAATGCTTTGACCAGCCCGGCATCGGCCGGCGTGGCCGGGTTGTAGACCACCAGGCTGAGATCAGGCCGGCCGTCCACGGCGAAGGCTGAAAACTCGAACGCGATCGTACCGGCCACCGGATGCCGCAGGCGCTTGACACCCTCGGCGTGCCCGCGAACGTCATGATCGCGCCACATCGCCGCGAATTCGGGGCTCAGTTGGCAGAGTTCGTCCACGAGCGCACGCACCTGGCTCGTGGCGCCGGCGCGCGGTGCACCGTTTCGATGCGGCCCGTCTTTACCGGCTCGCCCTTGAACAAGGTCAGGCCGGCGCCCGGTACCACGCGGTCGCCGACGAAGGCGTGCCGTTCAGGGACATCGCCGGCGTGATCGGCCGCCGACTGGATCTGCCTGTGGTCAGCAAAAGCCCCGCAGAAGCGAGCGAGCACTTCGGCTGGTTCGCCATGTTTGCGGGTACCGACGTCCCGTCCTCCAGCGAATGGACGCAGAATCAGTTGGGCTGGCAGCCCACCGGGCCCGACCTGCTGACCGACATCGATCAGCCGGGCTATTACGCGCATTCGTGACGCGCCCAAACCTCCCCGATTCGGCACGGATTTGCCAGCGCCTTGATTCAGTGGCTAAGATATAGCCCATCCGGCCCCACGTGGGCTGTAGAAATCCACCATGGCGGATGTGAACATCCAGCAGGATTTCCGCATGTGCCGGCATACAATGGTCGCAGTCATGGCAGCCCCTGGCACGACCATGGTGCCAATGTGACCTCATTCCGAACGACGTATAAGACATGGGAGCAGTCACATGCCGCGTTTCAGCATGGGATGGGCGCGGCGGATAATCGGGGTCGCCGCCGCGATCCCAGTGGCGGGCTGCAACCGGTCGCCGTCGATCAACGTGCTTGGTGCGTACTTTCCAGACTGGCTGTTCTGTATCGTTGCGGGCGTGGTGCTCGCGATCGTCGTCTACGCCGTTCTTCAACGCTTGCAATTCGCTGACAGGCTCGGACCGGCTGCGGTGCTTTATCCCGCGTTCGTCACCTTCTTTGCCCTCGTTGTCTGGTTGATCTTCTTTCAACATTGACCTCCTGACAGGTGGCCGCCATGACAACACCCGCCAGCAAACCGCCGAAGAAAGCATGGCCGGCCATCGTGATCGTGTTGATCACCCTGGCGCTGCTCATCTTCGTCATCGTACTGATCGACCGCTCGCCGCGTACCGACGATGCTTATGCGTACGCGGACACCATCGACGTCATGCCGGAGGTCAACGGGCGCATTGTCGAGCTCGCCGTGCACGACAATCAGGCGGTCAAGCAGGGCGACCTGCTGTTCCAGATCGACCCGCGCCCCTACCAGGATGCGCTCACGCGCGGCAAGGCATCGCTCGTCGCACTCAACCGGCAGATCGAGCTCACGCAGCGCAGCGTCAACGCGCAGCAGTACAACGCAGAGTCGGTGCGCGCGGCCGTCGAAAGCGCGCGGGCCGCCGCCACGCAGGCCGCCGATACGCTGAACCGCACCGCGCCGCTCCTGCAGAACGGCTATGTCTCCGCTGACGACGTCGACCGCTTGCGAACCGCGCAGCGTGCCACCCAGGCCCAGCTCAGCGCGGCGCAACTGCAGGCGCAGCAGGCCGCGGCGGCCGTCAGCGGGGTGGATGCGCTGGTCGCGCAGCGCGCGGTTATCGAGGCCGAAATCTCCATCGCCGAGTTGAACCTCGAATTCGCCACCGTGCGCGCGCCATTCGACGGGCGGGTCGTGTCGTTGAAAACGTCGACCGGGCAGTTTGCTTCCGCGCTCAAGCCGGTGTTCACGCTGATCGATACGCGCCACTGGTACGTGGTGGCGAATTTCCGCGAGACCGAACTCAAGGGAGTCCGCGCCGGCACGCCGGCCACCGTCTATCTGATGAGCGATACCGGACAGCGCTTTCGCGGCGAGGTCGATTCGGTGAGCTATGGCGTGTCGCCCGACGAGGGCGGGTTCGCGCTGCCGGGCGGCTTGCCGCGCATTCAGCGCACCCTCAACTGGGTGCACGTATCGCAGCGCTTTCCGGTCAAGATCCGGGTCGACAGCCCGAACCCGGAACTGTTTCGCATCGGAACCTCCGCCGTTGCCGTGCTGTATCCCGGGCACGGCGGCGACGCGCCGCGTAACTGAGGAGCCGGGATGCGCGTCGCCGATCATCTGCCGGATTCGTTGCTCGCTGCCGGTTCGTTTCTGCGCACCGAGCTGGCGTCATACCCTGGGCGCGTGAACGTGATGCTGCGGTGCGTGCTGACGAGCGCCATCGTGATCGTCACCTCGATGACGCTCGAAGTGCCGTCGCTCGCGCTTTCGCTGCTGGTGGTGTTTTACGTCACGCAGGCGAACGTAGTGGTCACGCGGCTGGTGGGCATCATGTTCATGCTGGGCTCGACGCTCGCGATCGGCACCTCGATCCTGTTGCTGAAGTTCACGTTCGACTACCCGCTCATTCGCATCGTGGTGGCCAGCGTGCTGTTCTTTTGCAGCGTGTACCTGATGCGCGTGCTGAAGATCGGGCCGATGTTTTTTATCGTCGCGATCATCGTCATTTACGTGCAGAGTTTCGTCGATGAAACCGACCAGGCGGAACTGCTGATCCGCTCGGTCCTGTGGGTCTGGGTGGCGGTGAACTACGCAATCGCGCTGACGCTGCTGATCAATACCTTGCTGCTTCCTGTCGAGCCGCAACGCCAGTTGAAAGAGGCAATGCATCGCCAATTGATGACGGTCGACGCGCATCTCGCTTACGTGCTCGAAGGCGGCCCCGCCCCCGCGCCGCTCACGCCGATGGCGCTCCAGCAAGGGGCGTTGACCCTGCAGAAGCTGCTCAGATTCGCGGCGATGCGCGACGCTCGCTATCGGCAGAACCAGGCAGCGGCACTTGCCTGCATGGCGACGGTGTCGCGTTTGTATCGTGGCGCGAGTGAGCTGGCCGAGCGGCATCGAACGGCGGACGCGGCACAACTGCCGATGCTGCGCGAGCTGCGCGCGAACTGCCGCGCGCTCGATGAGGCGATTGCCGCCGATCAGCCGTATCGCTTCGTGAGCACCATGACGGTCGAGCAACGCGAGGCCGCGGGCTTGCCGGCCGCCGCGGGGGAGTTGTACCGGGCGCTGCGTGCGTTCAGCGATCTCGGCGCCGCGGAAAAGCCAGCCAGCAAACCGGGCGCGAAGGAGCCGATGGTCGCACCCGACGCGTTCACCAATCCTGTCTACGCGCGCTTTTCGCTCAAGACGCTGCTCGCGGTGCTGATCTGCTACGTGTTCTACAACTCGACCGACTGGCAGGGCATTCATACGATCATGCTGACCTGTGTGATCGTCGCGCTGCCGAGCCTGGGCGCTTCGGCGCAGCGCGCGCTCCTGCGCGTCGGCGGCGCGCTGATAGGCAGTGCGTTGGCATTGTTCATGGTGGTGTTCGTGATCCCGCATCTCGACGGCATTGTCGGCTTGCTGCTGATGGCGCTGCCGGTCGTGGCGTTCGGCGCATGGATCGCGGCCGGCTCCGAGAATATTGCGTATGCGGGCATCCAGCTCGTGTTCACGTTCTCGCTCGCGCTGCTCGAACAGTTCGGGCCGACCACGAATCTCACGGACATCCGCGACCGCATGGTCGGGATTCTGCTGGGCGTCGCCGTGGCAACCGTGATCCAGATGTCGTTCTGGCGGGAAGGCTATGGCGATGCGCTGCGCCAGAAACTGGCCGCCATGCTGCGTTCCGTTGGCGCGCTGTTGCGTGCGCCGCTCGCCGGTGCGGCGACCGCGGAGCAGTTGACCTATGCGCAGCAACAGTTGCGCACCTGGGCCGTGCTGGCCGATTGCGAGGCGATGCTCGCGCGCGTCACGCTGGAGCCGGGCTGGCAGGAAGGCGAGCAGGCGCAGTTGACGCTGCGCGCGCAAACGGTGGTGGGCCAGGGGCGCGAAATCATGCTCGCCGGCAATACGCTTCACAACGCCCTGGGCGCGGACGAGGCGCGTCTAGGCGAGCCGACCCTGAACGCGGTGCGCGAGCTTCAGGCGCTGGCCGCCGCCGCGCTCGAACGCTATGCGGACGAACTGGCGGTTTATCCGCCGGTCGCGCGCGCGCCGCGACACGTGGAGATTCCCGCCCTTCCGGCGCAAACACCGGACGCGCCGCTGCTGGCCAGTGCGCGCCATCTGGCGCGCGAGGTGGCGGGGCTGCCCGATTGGCGGGCGGCGCCCCGGCCTTCGACAACCCTTCGCGAGGCGCACGGCCATGACGAGGCGTAAAGCGGTCCGCATGCGTTCGTGGTACGCCGGCGGCCCGCTGGCCGCGCTGCTGGCGTGCGCGCTGGCCGGTTGCGCGCTGATTCACCACAACGGCACGCCATACGCGCAGATCCCGCCCGAGCAGATTCGTCTCGCCGACGATATTCATCTCGCCCGCGACGGCTGGCCCGCCGCACGCTGGTGGACGGCTTACAGCGACCCGCAGCTCGACGCGCTGATCGAACGCGGACTCGCCAGTGCACCGACGATGGTGATCGCCCGCACCCGGGTGGCGCAGGCGAAGTCGGATGTCGAGCTCGTCAAGGCGGGCACGAATCTTCAGGTGGTTGCCCTGGGCTCGCTCGATCGCGAGCATATTTCCGCGAATGGCTTTCTCGGGCCGTTCGCGAAGAACGAGCCGGCCGCGGGGCTGACGGGCCCGTGGTACACGGAGGGCATTGTCGGGCTCGGCGCGAGTTTCGATGTCGACCTCTGGGGCAAGCAGCGCGCCGAAGTGGCGGCTTCGCTGGGCGTGCACAATGCGCGTCTCGCGGAGGAATCCGCGGTCGAACTCGAGATCTCCACCGATGTCGCGCAGATTTATTACGGCATCCAGACCAATTACCGGCTCATCGAATTGCTGGAAGAGTCGCAGCAGGTGACCGCGTTCTCGGTGGAAACGCACACGGCGCGGGCAGCGCGCGGCCTGGAGTCGCGAACCTTCGTCGAACAGGCGCGCGCGCAGCAACTGGCCGTGCAACGGCAGATCGTCGCCGCGCGCGGGCAGATCAAGCAGTTCCGCGAGTCGTTGCGGACGCTGCTCGGCGCCGGGCCCACCGATGTGCCCGGCATCGAGCCGGTGCCACTGCCGCAGTCGCAGGCCGGCTTGCCGTCCACGCTCTCGTATGAACTGCTGGCGCGGCGTCCCGACTTGCAGGCCATGCGCTGGTACGTCGAGTCGTCGTTCGACCGCATCGACGCCGCCAAGGCCGCGTTCTACCCGAGCTTCGACATCAAGGCCTTTTTCGGCCTCGACGCGCTGCATCTGGCCGATCTGTTCACGCATGCGAGCCAGCAGATCAATCTGATTCCCGGTCTGACCCTGCCGATTTTCGACGGCGGGCGGCTCAATGCGAATCTCGGCGGCGTGCGCTCGGCGAGCAATCTGCTGATCGAGCAGTACAACCAGGCGGTGCTCAATGCGGTGCGCGATGTCGCATCGACGGGGAGCCGCCTGCAGGATCTGGACGCCGAAACGCAACTGCAGACGCAAAAAGTGCAGGCCGTGGCGTTCGTGCGCGACAGCGCCGAAGCGCACTACCGGCGCGGCCTCGAAAGCCGCCTCGCGGCGCTGGAGGCGCGTCAGCCGGTGATTGCCGAGCAGGTGGCGCTCGTCAGCCTCGACGGGCAGCGGCTCAGCCAGGAAATTGCGCTTGCCAAGGCGCTGGGCGGCGGCTATCGCGCCGAAACGCCCGTGGAACTCAAGCCGCGCTGATCTCACCCATGCCGCTCCCCCGTTCAGGGGATGGTCCGGCACCCTCATTGAACCGAAGATTGCCTCACTCGGGATGCCAGTGAGCGCGCCAAGCGACGACGAACCTGCGTCAGCCCGTGATCCATTTCTGGACTCAAGGAGATTTCGATGCAGGACCACGTGCAAGACCCGACGCCCGCCGCCTACGCGTACCCGCTGCTGATTAAGCAGTTGCTGCATACGCCGTTTGCTCAGGCCCTGGACCAGGAGATCGTCTACCGCGGCCAGCTGCGCATGACCTACGCCACGCTGCAGGAACGCATTGGGCGGCTCGCCAACGGCCTGAGTCGGCTCGGGGCGCAGCACGGCAGCACGGTCGCGGTGATGGACTGGGACAGCCACCGCTATCTCGAGTGCTATTTCGCGGTCCCGATGATGGGCGCCGTGCTGCAGACGGTCAACGTGCGGCTCTCGCAGGCCGAGATCGCCTACACGATCAACCACGCCGGCGCGGAAATCCTGCTGGTGCACACCGACTTCCTGCCGGTGGTCGAGGCGATCAAGGACCAGCTGGAAACGGTGCGCACGTTCATCTACATCGACGAGCCGGGTAGCGAAGCGTCCGCGCACACCATCCCGTTCGCGACCGAGTACGAAGCGATGCTCGCCGCCAGCGAGACTCACTATGACTTCCCCGATTTCGACGAGAACACGCGCGCCACGACGTTCTACACGACGGGCACCACCGGCTTGCCCAAGGGCGTGTACTTCTCGCACCGTCAACTGGTATTGCACACGCTGACCGTGATGGGCGCGCTGGCGAGCCCGGTGTCGGGCCAGCGTTTTCACCGCGGCGACGTGTACATGCCGCTCACGCCGATGTTCCACGTGCACGCCTGGGGCATGCCCTACATCGCCACGACGCTGGGCGTGAAGCAGGTCTACCCGGGCCGTTACGTGCCGGAACGGCTGGTGCAACTGGTGCGCGACGAAGGCGTGACGTTCTCGCATTGCGTCAGCACGATCCTGCACATGCTGCTGGGTTGCGCCGAGGCGAACTCGACCGACTTCAGCAAATGGAAGGTCGTGATTGGCGGCGGTGCGCTGCCGCAGGGTCTCGCGCGTGCCGCACTGGCGCGCGGCATCGACGTCTTCACTGGCTACGGCATGTCCGAAACGTGCCCGGTGCTGAGCCTCGCGCAACTCAAGCACAGCAGCGAGCCGCTCGATCTCGAGGAAGAGGTGCGTTTGCGCTGCAAGACCGGCCTGCCGGTTCCGCTCGTCGATCTGCGCATCGTCAATGATGAATTGGAGGACATGGTGCACGACGGCAAAGCGTATGGCGAGGTCGTCGTGCGCGCGCCATGGCTGACTCAGGGCTATCTGAACAATCCTGAGGCATCCGAACAATTGTGGGCGGGCGGCTATCTGCACACGCAGGACATCGCCAACATCGACGCCACCGGCAATCTGCAGATCACGGACCGCATCAAGGACGTGATCAAGTCGGGCGGCGAGTGGGTCTCGTCGCTTGAAATCGAAAATCTGATTTCGCTCTATCCGGGCGTTTCCGAGGTGGCGGTGATCGGCATCAAGGATGAGAAGTGGGGCGAGCGTCCTGTCGCGCTGGTGGTGCTCAAGGCCGATGTGGCGGCGAGCGCGGAAGACATCAGGCAGCACGTGATGACGTTCAGCGCGACCGGACAAATTTCGAAGTACGCGGTGCCGCAGATCGTGAAGTTTGTCGACGCGCTCGAAAAGACCAGCGTCGGCAAGATGAACAAGAAGTGGTTGCGTGAACAGTTCGCCTGACCGGACACAAGGAGCACACGATGAGCATCAAGGAATACAGCATCGCAAAGATTGACGACTTCGTTGGCCGCGAATTGGGTCTGTCGGATTGGGTCGTCGTCGACCAGGCACGCATCGACGCATTCGCGCAATGCACGGGCGACCAGCAGTGGATTCATGTGGACGTGGAGCGCGCCAAACGCGAGAGCCCGTTCGGCGGCACGATCGCACACGGTTATCTGACGCTGTCTCTGCTCGCGGCACTCGCGATCGAGATCGGCCTGATTCCCGAGGACGCGTCGGCGGGCCTGAACTACGGGCTCGACAAGGTGCGCTTCATGACACCCGTGAAGGCCGGAGCGCGCGTGCGCAACCGCGTGACGCTGGTGTCGGTGGAGAAAAAGGGCGGCGGCCGCGTCATCGTCAAGACGATGAACGAGCTGCAGATCGAGGGCGAGGACAAGCCGGCGCTGATCGCCGAAACCCTGGCGATGCTGGTGGCGTGAGCCGGCTCGATTGACGAAGACAAAGCAGTTGTTTGAGGAGTACCAAAATGGCAGCCCCTACTGAAAACCAGCCGCGCAACACCTCGCCCGACGAGCTTGCAGCGTCCGCCGCCGAAGGCATGCTCGGCCCCAACCCGTTCGTCGGATTGCGTCCGACCGATATTCTCGCCACGGCGCAGCAGATCAGCACCCAGGCGTTGCGGCAACCCGCGCTGGTCGTCGAGCAGGAAGCGGCGCTCGTACGCGATCTGATCGCGGTGCTGGGCGGCAGCGCGCCGTTCACACCGCCGCCGGGCGACAAGCGCTTTACCGATCCGGCGTGGCAGGACAACGCGTGGTACCGGATGACGATGCAAGGCTACGTGGCGTGGCGCAATGCGCTTAGCGGGTTCATCGAGCGCTCGTCGCTCGATGCGAAGACCAAGGAGCGCGCGCAGTTCGTGATGTCGCTGTTCACGGACGCGCTGTCGCCGACCAATACGCTGCTCGGCAATCCGGCGGCGCTCAAGAAGATTGTCGAGTCGGGCGGCGCGAGCCTGCTGGGCGGATTCAAGAACTACGTGACGGACCTGCTGAAGAACCAGGGCATGCCGGAGCAGGTCGACCGGACGGCGTTCCAGGTCGGCAAGAATCTCGGCACGTCGCCGGGCGCGGTAGTGTTTCGCAACGAAGTGCTCGAACTGATCCAGTACGCGCCGTCGACCGGCCAGGTGTACGGCCGTGCGCAACTGATCGTGCCGCCGCAGATCAACAAGTTCTACGTATTCGACCTGTCCGAAGGCAAGAGCATCGTCAACTATCTGGTGAGCAACGAGTTCCAGGTGTTCGTCGTCAGCTGGCGCAACCCCACTGCCGCGCAGCGTGACTGGGACATGGACACTTACGTCTCCTCGCTGATCGAGGCGATTGCGGCGGTACGCGACATCACCGGCAGCGACGACGTGAATCTGCACGGCGCCTGTTCCGGCGCGATGACGATCTCCGCGCTGCTCGGGCATCTGGCGAGCCGTGGCGAGAAGACCGTCAACGCCGCCACGCTGATGGTCGCGGTGCTGGACAACACCACGGATTCGCAGCTCGGTCTCTTCGCGACCCCGGAAGCGATCGCGGCCGCCAAGCAGGGCAGCACCTCGCGCGGCGTGCTGGCGGGCGAGGAGATGGGGCGCGTGTTCGCATGGCTGCGGCCTAACGATCTGGTGTGGAGCTACTGGGTCAACAACTACCTGCTAGGCAAGACGCCGCCGGCTTTCGACATCCTCTACTGGAACAACGATACGACGCGGCTGCCGGCAAAGATGCATGGACAGCTGCTCGATATCTTCACGGGCAATCTGTTCAGCAAGCCGCGCGCGCTGACGGTGCTGGGCACGCCGATCGATCTGTCCGAGGTCACGTGCGACAAGTACGTGGTGGCCGGCATGACCGATCACATCACTCCGTGGAAGGGCGTCTACAACTCGGCGCGGACCTTTGGCGGCAACACGCGCTTCGTGTTGAGTTCGAGCGGCCATATTCAGAGCCTGATCAACCCGCCGGGCAATCCGAAGGCGAAGTACTTCTCCAATCCGGAGCTGCCGGCCGATTCGGATGCATGGCTCGCCGCCGCGCAGACCGAGAAGGACTCCTGGTGGAGCAACTGGCGCGACTGGCTGACGGAGCGCTCGGGTGAGCGGCGCGCTGCGCCGGTGTCGCTCGGCAATGAACGGTATCCGTCGATCGCACCCGCGCCCGGCACCTATGTGATGGAAGCTTGATGTATCCCGTTGGCCGTGTCGTCACGGCATGGCCGGCGTTTTTCTTAATGTCGTTTTTCTGGAGTATGAAACATGGAATCAACCAACCCTAAGAGCCTGTTTGCTGAATATACGAAGGTGCTTGGGCAGTTCAAGCTGCCGGGCGTCGATGTCGCCGCCCTGCTGGCAACGCGCCGCAAGGATATCGAAGCGCTGGCGGAAGCCAACACCACGGCACTCGCGGGCATGCAGTCGCTCGCTCGCAAGCAGTCGGAAATCCTGCACACGACGATGACCGAACTGCAGACGCTGGTCACGCGTCTGACCCCGGCGGGCGGCCAGACTGCCGCGAACACCGGCGAAGTGGTGCAGCAGGCGCTGCACAAGGCGCTGGGGGACATGCAGGAACTCGCCGACACGGCTTACCGTGCCCAGACCGACAGCTTCGCGGTGGTGACCAAGCGTGCAGCGGAACACGTCGAGGAGTTGAAGGCGCTGCTGCAACCGAAGAAGTAAGGCCGCACGGCAATGCGAAACCACGATGCTGCGAATGCAGCATCCTGCCCATTCTGTCGTGTCATGAGGTTTTCCGGATGAACGAAATGGCTATGAGCTCCGAGTCTGTTACCAGCATGCACATCCAGACAGTCGATCTGGACGGCCAGCTTCTGCGCGTCGCGGTCCGGCAGGGCAGCGACGCTTCGCCGCCGCTGCTCATCTTCAACGGTATTGGCGCGAATCTGGAACTCGTGGAACCGTTTGTCGAGGCGCTCGAGGACGTGAGCGTCGTCATCTTCGACGTTCCGGGTGTGGGCGGCTCACCCGCGCCGCTCGTGCCGTACCGCTTCTCGACGCTGTCTGTGCTGGCCGACAGGCTGCTGACGCGGCTCGGTTATGACGGCCCCGTCGACGTGCTCGGCGTATCGTGGGGCGGCGCGCTCGCGCAGCAATTCGCCCATCTTTATCCGGTGCGTTGCCGCCGGCTGATACTTGCCGCGACGTCGCCCGGCGTCATCATGGTGCCGGCGCGGCTCTCGGTGCTGTCGAAGCTGGTCGGCCCGCGCCGCTATACCGATCCGGCCTACATGCAGCAGGTCGGCGCCGAAATATACGGCGGTGCATACCGGCGCGATCCTTCGCTGCTGCGGGAGCACAGCCGCCACATTCAGCCGCCGCGCGGCCGTGGCTATCTTTATCAGCTATTGGCCGCGTCGGGCTGGAGCAGCCTGCCGTGGCTCGGCGGCTTGCGTCAGCGCACGCTCGTGCTGCACGGCAACGACGATCCGATCGTGCCGCTGACCAACGCGAAGATTCTCGCCGCCCGTATCCGCGACGCCACGCTCCATGTGATCGACGACGGACACCTGTTTCTGATTACACGCGCGAAAGAAGTCGCGCCGATCGTGCGCCGGTTTCTTCGCCAGGAGGCGGTGTGAGTTTGCCAGGCGGCCGCGATCTGCAATACGTCCGCATCAACGGCACGTTCGTGGGTGGCCTCGTGGACGTGCTGCTCCATGTCGCCACGTTGGCGGCAACGCGGGCCTAAAGCTGGCCTAAACCTGGCCGACCAGCCCCAGCACCTGCGCGCGCGCCACCGCTTGCGCGCGTTTGTCGACGGCAAGCTTCACGAAGACGCTCTTCACATGCGTCTTGACCGTCTCAGGCGCGATCCCGAGTGTGCGCGCGATTTCCTTGTTCGACAGACCTTGCGCGATCAGCTCGACGATGGCGCGTTCGCGCGCACTCAGGGCTTCCCGTTCGGCGTCGCGCTCGGATTTGCTGTCGCGCTGATAGAGCGCCCGCCAGCCGGCGAGCAGGCGGTCGAGGTACGCCACGGTGTCCTTGGTCTGCGCCGTGCTGCGTGTTTCGTCGCGCACGGCCTGCAGCAACGCGCCGACCTCCGGGCCGAGATCGAGAATGGACTGATAGATGCCCACGCGCGCGGCAACGCCCAGCACTTCGCGAAAGGTCTCGACGGCGCGCTCGCGTTCACGCGCGCTCAGCCAGACCAGCGCGAGCACGGTGCGCAGGCGCAACGCCAGGTAGTCGCCATGGCGGATTTCGAGCCCGCGCAGCGCGGCGTTCAGCAACTCGACCGCGTCGCCGGTACGGTCCTGTGCGAGCGCGAGACATGCCGCCGCCAGCGCGCGGTAGGTTTCGATTTCGGGCGAGACCCAGCGCGCGGGGGCGTCCTTGGGCGCCGCCAGCTGATCGAGTTGCGCGACACACGCGCCAGCTTCGGTGAGCCTGCCTTCGGCCAGATAGAGACGGGTGCGCTCGACCAGCGCGGCGGCGTTCAACCGGTCCCAGCCGCGCGCATAGCCGAGCGCCTGGGCGTGGTCGAGCAGCGCATAGGCTTGGGCGGTGTTCGAACGCGAGACGGCGATCCGCACCAGCAGCCGATAGGCGATCAACATGCTGTCGAGCAGGACCGCGGCGTCGATCACCGGCATCAGGTCGGTGAGCATCGCCTCGGCTTCGTCGAGCCTGCCCTGTTCGTAGCGGATCTGCCCGAGCATCGGCGCACACAGTGCGACGGAGATGGACTGCGGGCCGGAGTAGTGTTCGGCGAGCCGCATCGACTCGCTGAAATACCGCTCGGCCAGCACGAAGTGCATCTGCTGCATTTCCGCATGGCCCAGCAGACTTAGCCGGTAGACCGACGCGAACACGTTGCGCTGGTCTTCCTCGATCGAATGGGGAATCCACGGCGTCGCGTAAAGTGCTTCTAGGTGGCCCGCTTTCCAGTGCCCGAAGCGCACCACATTGGTAATCACGTTGGTGGTCCAGATATCGGTCGAGGGGCGCGTGAGGCAGGTTTGGGCGAGGGTCATCGCCCGTGGTGCATCGTCCTGCAGCCCCGCCACCACCGAACGGATTGCCTGGCATTCCCAACGGATGTCATCGGGCGACGGGTTCGTGCTCGTGTCGGCCTCACGCTCGATAACGTCCAGCATTGCGAGCGCGTCGGCAAAGCGCAGCGCGAGGGCCATGCCCCAGGCGATCGCCAGCGTGACTTTCACCTGGGCGCGCATCAGGTGAGCTGGGAACTGACGTTGCCAGCCGAGCAGCGTGAGCAGGTCGCCTTTTGTGACGAGCGCCATCGCGCAATGGCCCATCAGCGAGACGGCCTCGTCCGTGGCGCCGGCGGCAATCGCATGTTTGACGGCGTCGGTCCAACGCTCCTGCGCGGCGTACCACTTGCACGCGCGGCGATGCAGGTCCGGCACGTCTTCGCGATAGTGCGTTTCGAGCCGCAGCCGCAGATACTCGCCCATCAGATGGTGATAGCGGAACCAGGTGCCTTCCAGATCCATCGGGTCGAGCAGCAAGTGGCGCGCGGCGACCGCTTCCAGCATGGTCTGGCTCGCCACAACGCCGGTGACTGCTTCGCACAGCGGCGCGCTCAGCCGGTCCAGTATCGAGGTGCGCAGCATGAAGTCGACCATCTCGGGCGGCAGGCGCTTGAGCATGTCTTCCAGATAGGCGGCAAACGGGCGGAGTGTGCCTGACGGGGTGGTCAGCTCCCGATGGGGCTGGCCTTCGTCGCGCGGCAGCATCGACGCGGAAATGCGCAGGGCCGCGGCCCAGCCTTCGGTGCTGGCAAAGATCGACTTGACGCTGGCGGCGCGCACTTTGCCCGGGCACTCGCGTTCGACAAAGCTGCGGGTTTCATCGAAGTTAAAGCGCAGCGTGGCCGCGTCGACTTCCAGCAGCTCGTTGCCGGCGCGCAGCCGGGCGAGCGGCAGCGGGGGATCGGTGCGGGTGCAGAGCACCACGTGCACGTGCGACGGTGCGTTTTCGATGAAGAACGACATCGCGTCGTGAATCGGCGCGAGGCTGATCAGGTGATAGTCGTCGAGAAACAGAAAGACTTCGTCCTCGACGTCGACGAGCTCGTTGATCAGCGTGGCCGCAACCGCCTGCGCCGGCACCAGCGAGGCCGCGGTCGTCAGACCGATGGCCGCGGCGCCGACGTTGCCGCACGCATGTTGCAGCGCCTGCGCCAGGTGATGCAGCAGGCGAGCCGGTTCGTCATCCTCAGTATCGAGCGATAGCCACGCGACCTGCGCGCCGTTGGCCCGCAGCCGGTTGACCCACATGAGCGCGAGCGAGGTCTTGCCGAAGCCCGCGGGCGCCTTGATCACGGTGAGCCGTTTGCTTTCGGCCTGCCCGGCCAGATGGACCAGCCGCGGGCGGTCGATCAGGCCGCTCGGCAGCCGCGGCGGGAGCACCTTCGTAGCGAGAACGAGGGGAGGGTGCTTCGCAGGCGTCACTTCAGTCATGAGCATCGGCAACTCCGGGTGTTCGGGTTGACCCTGGCTGCTCTCCCCCGTTCATGCGGCCGCGCTCCCCTGTCTGGGGGATACGGCGCGGTCTCGCACTGAGACACCATGGATTCCATCGCGGAGATCGAAGTTCAGTCAGCCGGACAACGGTGCGTTGCTCTGGAAATCATACGCCCAACCACCTCGAAGGAGGGGCTTGTCAGACAGATCGGCCTGCGTTGCGGCGCACAAACCGGGCTGCGCGAACTGGAATTCCGCCGGGCGGCCATGACGGCGCGCCGCGAGGCATGCGTTTTAACAACATGGAGCAGTCAATGAAAGTACTTGTACCTGTCAAGCGCGTCGTGGATGCGAATGTGAGGGTCCGCGTGAAGGCCGACGGCAGCGCCGTCGACATCGCCAACGTAAAGCTGTCGATGAACCCCTTCGACGAAATCAGCGTGGAAGAAGCCGTGCGTCTGAAGGAAGCCGGTTCGGCGAGCGAGGTGGTCGCGGTATCGTGCGGCGTGCCGGCCTGCCAGGAAACGCTGCGCACCGCGCTGGCGACCGGCGCGGATCGCGCCGTCCTCGTCGAAACCGAAGCGGAGTTGCAACCGCTCGCCGTCGCAAAGCTGCTGAAGGCGCTGGTGGACAAGGAGCAGCCGCAACTGGTGCTGCTCGGCAAGCAGGCGATCGACGACGACTCGAACCAGGTCGGCCAGATGCTCGCCGCGCTGCTCGGCTGGCCGCAGGCGACGTTCGCTTCGAAAGTCGTGGTCGAGGCAGGCAAGGCCACGGTCACGCGCGAGATCGACGGCGGGCTCGAGACGATCGAGGTCGATCTGCCGGCCGTGATTACCGTCGATCTCCGGCTGAACACGCCGCGCTACGCGACGCTGCCCAACATCATGAAGGCCAAGAAAAAGCCGCTCGACACGGTGACGCCCGACGCGCTCGGCGTGGACGTCGCGCCGCGGCTCACGACGCTCAAGCTCGCCGAGCCCGCCAAACGCCAGGCCGGGATCCGGGTGGCGGATGCCGCTGAACTCGTCGACAAGCTGAAGAACGTCGCCCACGTCATCTAATTCGCAAGGGAAGAATCATGCCTGTACTCGTTATTGCCGAGCACGACAATCAATTGCTCAAGACGGCGACGCTGAACGCCGTCACCGCCGCCGCTCGCCTCGGCGACGACATTCATGTCGTCGTAGCCGGCACGCAATGCGCGGCCGTCGCCGAACAGGCGGCCCGCATTGCGGGTGTCACCCGGGTGCGTGTTGCAGACGCGCCTTATTACGGCCACGCACTGGCCGAGAACCTGGCGGCGCTGGTCGTGAAGATCGCCGCGGAATATAGCCACGTGATCGCGCCGGCCACCACGACCGCCAAGAACGTGATGCCGCGCGTGGCCGCGCTGCTCGACGTCGCGCAGGTTTCGGAGATCGTGGCCGTCGAATCCGCCGACACGTTCGTGCGCCCCATCTACGCGGGCAACGTGCTGGCGACGGTCCGCAGCGCCGACCCGATCAAGGTCGTAACCGTGCGCACCACCGCATTCACGGCGGCGCCCGCGGAAGGCGGAACGGCCGCGATCGAAGCGCTGGAGCCCGCGCCGGAGCAACCGGGCGCACGCTTCGTCGACCAGCAGCTCACCCGTTCCGAGCGCCCGGAACTGACCTCCGCTCGGCGGGTGATCTCCGGCGGCCGGGGCATGGGTTCAGGCGAAAACTTCGCGCTGCTCGAGGACCTCGCCAACAAGCTCGGCGCGGCGGTTGGCGCGTCGCGGGCCGCGGTGGATGCAGGCTACGTGCCCAACGACTATCAGGTGGGCCAGACCGGCAAGGTCATTGCCCCGCAGCTTTACATCGCGGTGGGCATCTCTGGCGCGATTCAGCACCTGGCCGGGATGAAGGACTCGAAGGTGATCGTCGCGATCAACAAGGACGAGGAGGCGCCGATTTTCCAGGTGGCCGACTACTGGATCGTCGGTGACCTCTTCAAGGTGTTGCCGGAACTGTCCAGCGAACTGGACAAGCTGCCGCCGGATTGATTCTTCGATGCAGCATGAAAACGGGTTTCCGTACCTGCATGAATTGATATTCGTAGTGCGAAGTAATAAGGAGAAATTGATGAAAAGGATCGCATATCTCGCCCTCATACCTGGGGTGATATGTAGCAGCGCAATGGCCCAGAGTGCCGGCAGCCTCATCAGCAGCGTGGGTGGGGCGTGGCTCGACTTTGGCCAGTCGTCCTCGACGGCGTTGCAGAGTACGTCGGCGGCGGGCACTTTCAACTCGCCGGGAACAGGTGGCCAGATTCACAACACGTTCACCGCCGAGCTTGCGCTGACCTATTTCATCACGGACAACATTGCCGTCGATCTGGCGAGCGGCGTGCCGCCCAAGCTCAGCCTCTACGCTCAGGGGACGGCGGCCCCGCTCGGCCCGGGTGGTCCGACGCTCGGTCTCGGCAATCTGCAACCGCTCGCCACGACACGATCCTGGCCGCCGATTCTGTTCCTGAAATATTACTTCGGCGGCGCGCAGACGAAGCTGCGCCCCTTCGTCGGCGCGGGTGTCAGTTACACGTGGTTTTCGCACACCGAACTCAATTCGAACTTTAGCGGCGCGTTGCAGCAGTTTGCAGGGCCGGGCAGCAAGGTCACCACATCGCTCAGCTCGTCGTGGAACCCCGCGTTCAACGCAGGGGTTTCTTATAACATCACCAGGAACTGGTACGCGACAGCGTCGGTGACCTATCTGCCGCTGAAGACGAACGCAACGGTGAACGCGATTGCCGCCAATGGGCAGACCGTGCTGACCAACAGGACGCACATCACGGCCAATCCCTGGATTACCTTTGTCGGGATCGGATACCGGTTCTAATGATG
>DASVNP010000068.1:0-2758 GCA_036383775.1 Paraburkholderia sp.
GAGTCGAGTAGCCGATGGAGCCGTTTCCGCCAATATTCGGCTGGCAGAATCGGACCGTCTTCAAACCCGCATAACGACGGACGCATCACGCACTCGATGTGTGCGATGTCCTCATCGATCAATATACCCATGCCCGCCCCCGGTGCATTTTCGAATACTGTTCAATGACGTGTTTTTCATTCATGTGTGATCGGTACTATAGGTCTATCTACCTTCGAAATCCAATCTTGAATCGTGCATATGGCGAATCGATGCCTATCCGTAAATAACTGGATAGGAGATTATTTAAAAGGAACGCACGATTCAAACACCTTTTCGCTTTGACGTAGAGCTATATCTCGAAGCAGCGTTTTCCTTGCAGGAGTGTAGTTCTCGAGGTTATTCAATGTGCATGATGTTCGCTGGGTGGAGAACTAATCAAATCACGTCGTTGCCGCGTGGTGCAATGGCGAAGAGTCAATTTATTAGCGAATGCAGCGCCCCTTACGTGCCGCGCAATGGTGCACACCTCGTGACTTCGGATTCGTCGAATCGCACAGGCGGGCATAGGGTGGCGAAGCCTTGACAGCGGCTCAATGGCTCCTACTATTGACTGACTGACTTGGGGTGCTGTCTCGACAAGCTCCGAATACGACTTGCTGCTGATTTTCGGATGCATAAGGTGGGTGGCCAATGTTGCGAGGGCGCGAAGGGAGAACGACATGTTCACTCGATCCCAATCACGGTTCCGCATAGTTGTTCTGATGCTCGTCACTATTTTTTGTACGTCATCCGAATCAATAGCGCAAACGGCCCGCCAACTCGTCACTCAGGTGGTCGACGAGCGACAGACCATGGAGCTGCCCGGCAATATCCGGCCCGAGGCCAGCGCGCAGAACGATCGCGGGCGGGTCGACGACACGGTTGTGCTCGACCACATGCAGCTTCTGCTCAAGCGTCCGGCCGAGACCGAAGCGGCGCTCGCGCACTTCATCGATCTACTCCATGATCCGAAGTCGCCTTATTTCCATCAATGGCTCACGGCCGAGCAATTCCGCGCGAATTTCGGTCCGGCAGACGCCGATGTGAGCATAGTCAGCACTTGGCTTTCGAGGCATGGTCTAACGGTGAACGGTGTGCAGGCAGGTGGAATGGTGATCGACTTTTCGGGAACCGCCAGGCAGATCCGCGATGCGTTCAAGACCGAAATTCATCGGCTCGATGTGAGTGGTGTCGGGCATATCGCGAATATGAGCAATCCGCAGATTCCGGCAGCGCTTGCGGATGTGGTGAGTGGGGTCGTATCACTGAATGACTTCCGGCCGCACACCAATTTCAAGTCCAGACCTGAATACACGTACACCAGTGGTAGTTCGACCTATCATGCGGTCGCTCCCGCGGATCTCGCTACGATCTACAACGTGAACCCTGTGTTTCGTGCCGGCATCGCCGGCCAGGGGCAGACGATCGTCGTGATCGAGAACACCAACGTTTACAGTCCTGCCGACTGGACGACCTTCCGCTCAGCCTTCGGATTGTCCAGCTACACATCGGGCTCCTTTACGCAAATCCATCCGTCGCCGGCCAGTGGCGCCAACAATTGCACGAATCCCGGTGTCGTTGCCGGCAACGAGAGAGAAGCTGAACTGGACGCGGAATGGGCCAGTGCCGCAGCCCCAGGAGCGGCTGTCGTACTTGCGTCCTGCGGGGACACCAGTACCACGTTTGGCGGTCTGATCGCGCTCCAGAACCTCGTGAACAGCAGCAACCCGCCGGCAATCATCAGCATCAGTTACGGCGAATGCGAGGCGTTCAACGGGGCCGCTGCCAATGCCGCTTACCTTTCGGTCTACCAGCAGGCGGTCGCGCGCGGCATTTCTGTTTTTGTCTCGGCCGGTGACGAAGGGGCCGCAAGCTGCGACGCAGATCTGGCAAGTGCGACCCATGGGATCGGGGTCAACGGTTTTGCCTCGACTCCGTACAACGTCGCGGTTGGGGGTACTGATTTCGGCGACACCTATGCCCGGACCACAGGTTCTTACTGGACCGCAACCAATACCGCGACCGGCGGCTCGGCGATATCTTACGTCCCGGAAATCCCGTGGAACGATTCCTGCGGCAGCGTGCTGATTGCCGCGGCGAGCGGCTACAGCACGACCTATGGCACGACTGGTTTTTGCAACAGTGCGACCGGCAAGGCGCATTACCTGACAACGGCGAGCGGCAGCGGTGGCCCGAGCGGGTGCGCGGCGGGCGCCCCGTCGGTAAGTGGCGTCGTGAGCGGAACGTGCCGCGCGTATGCCAAGCCGGTCTGGCAGTCGCAACTGCTATTGCTGGGCAACCCCGCAGACGGGGTGCGTGATCTTCCTGACGTCTCCCTCTTCGCGGCCAACGGCGTGTGGGGCCACTACTACATTGTCTGCGACTCCGACGTGCCGGACGGCGGCGCGGCTTGCACGGGCGCCCCGAGCGGATGGGCCGGCGGCGGGGGAACGTCGTTCGCCGCGCCGATCTGGGCCGGCTTCCAGGCCCTGGTGAACCAGGCGACCGGGGGGGGCCGGCAGGGAAATCCGAACCCGGTCTACTATTCCCTCGCGTCCACGGAATATCTGTTGGGCGGGACCAGCACCTGCAATTCGAGTCGCGGCAATGGCGTCGCCAGCAACTGTATCTTCTATGACGTCACGCTCGGTGACATGGAAGTCAACTGCACGGGCACGATCTATTGCTATCGCCCGAGCGGCAATTACGGTGTCCTCTCAACGAGAAACAGCAGCTA
>DASVNP010000069.1:0-7142 GCA_036383775.1 Paraburkholderia sp.
GCTCGAGGCCTCGCGTGCAGCGCGGCCCGTCAGCAGAAAATACGCGACGATCGGATGCAGCCAGAGCGCCGTGAAACGGCGGCCGAACAGCTTGCAACTGAGCGCGAGCAGCGACATACCCAGATGGCTGCCGCGTTCGGCGATTCGCCACCAGTCCTGGGGGCTGTGTTCGTTTTTTTCAGCGCGCTGGCCGGGTTCGTTCTGGTCACCCTGCTTGACCGCCTCACTGGCGATCGCCGAACGGCGTGGCATCACTTTGTGCGCGAGCAGCATCGGCAAACGCCACAGCATGCCGAACACGAGCCGCGTGTGACTGCGGCTGATGCGCACGTTGTCCCACAGCACGTCGAAGTGCGAGACGCCATCGCTTGCATAGGTGACGCGCGTCGGAATCGAGCGGAACGCAGCGCGCCGCCAGTGCAGTCGCACGAGAATTTCGATGTCGAAGTCCATGCGCGTCGGCAGTTGCACGCTGTCGATCAGCTCGCAGGCCAGCGCAAGCGGATACAGACGGAAGCCGCACATCGAATCGCGGATTGTCAGCGAGAGCGTTTCGATCCACACCCACACGTGTGTCAGATAACGGCCGTAGAGGCGCGATTTCGGCACGCTCTCGTCGTAGACCGGGCGGCCGAGAATCACCGCGCCCGGCTCGGCAAGCGCTGCTTCGATAAAGCGCGGCACGTCAGCTGCATCGTGCTGGCCGTCGGCATCGATCTGCAGAGCGTGCGTGTACTCCGCCGCGCGTGCGGCGCGCAGTCCCGCCATCACCGCCGCGCCCTTGCCGCCGTTAACCGGCAAACGCAGCAGCGTGAGCTGCCCTGCGTATTGTTGCGCGAGCGAAGCGAGCACCTGCTGGGTCGCCTCATCGCTGCCGTCGTCGACCACAAAGATCGGCAAGCCGTGCACCGCGAGATGGGCAACGGTCGCGCCGATCGCGTCCTTGTGGTTATAAATCGGAATGACGATGCAAGGAGCGAAGCGCATCATGCCGGCTCCCGATACACGATCACGCCGGATGCGCATTCACGGCCACTCAGCTGGTACGCGAACTGCACGCGGCCACGCGCGGCGTCGTGTGCGAGTGTGAGATTCAGCACCGCGCCCGGCGGCACCGGCGCCATGAACTTGAGGCGGTCGACCGATGCCAGCGTGCGCACGGCGGGCACGTGTTCGGCCGCCAGATGCATCGCCCAGTGCACCTGGACTACGCCCGGCAGAATCGGCAGACCGGGAAAATGGCCGGCGAAATGCACGAGGGTCGGCGGCACGCGGAGTTCGTAGTGCAACGTGTCGGCACTGCGGGCCTCGGCGAGCACTTCCACGCCATCCGCGCGCGGCTCGAATGCCGCCGCGACAGCGGCCACCGGCAGCTTGCCTCGCGCGTCGAACGGCAACGTGAGGCGAAAACGCCAATGACGCGGCAGCACCACCACGTCGAAATATTCAGCGAGATGCCGGCGCAGGGTTTTCGCGATTTGCACGCGGCCTTCGTCGCGCAATGCCTCGCAGCCGGCTTCGGTCAGCGCCACGACGGCGCCGACGCGTTCGCGAGAAACGCCTTCGAGCGGCACAATCGCTGCCTGCGCGACATACGGATGCAGCGCGAGACGCGCTTCGAGTTCCGGCAGCGACACGCGCTTGCCGTCCAGCTTGAGCACGCGATCGAGGCGGCCTTGCAGGCGGAAGCGGCCATCGGCGTCAAACGCGATCTTGTCGTCCGTGCGATGCCAGCCAGTGTGATCGAGATGCGGCGAGCGGACAGTCAGCGCGCCGTCGTCGTCGCGGCGCACTTCAATGCCGACCACCGGCTGCCAGGCATCGGTCTGATCCTGCCGACGCCACGCGATGCCACCGGTTTCCGTACTGCCGTAGATTTCGAGCGGCGCAGCGCCATAAGCAGCGGCATATTCCTGCGCGGCTTCCAGGGCGAGCGGGCCGCCCGAAGAAAAGAATGCGCGCGGCGCCGGCGTCAACGCGGCGAAACCGGGCAACGCGGGCCAACGCGACAATTGCGCGGGCGTCGAGACAACCACCGTCGCGCCACATTGCTCGATCTGCGTTTGTAGATGCAAAGGCTCGATGCTGATCGTGCGGTCGAACGCACGGCCCGCCGCAAGCGGCCACAACACGCGAAACAGCAAACCGTAGATGTGATGATGCGGCACGCTCGCGAGCATCGTCGCATCGCCGACCAGAGCTCCCCACTGCTTTTCGAGCGTATGCACCTCGGCGTTGAATTGCGCGAGGGTCTTGCGGATCGGCTTGGGGACGCCGCTGCTGCCGGAGGTGTAGAGCGTCAACGGGGCTTGCGGATCGATCGTGTGTGAGATGCCTCGCGTTTGTGTGGCGTCGGCTTCAGCGTCAGCGTCTCGCACATCTTCTCGCACACCGCGCGGCAGATCGGCGTCGGTCAGCACGGCGTCGTACGCATCGGCCAGATCGGCGAGATAGCCAGGCGTCGCGTTGGCCGGAATCACCGGCTCCTTGCCGCACGCGAACAGCGCAAACAGCGCGCAGGCGAAATCGAACGGATCGTCGATACACAACGCATAGCGGCGCGCGTCTTGCGTTTGCATCAGCGTGACCAGCGCCGACACGCGGGCGCGAAACGCTGCGCGGTCAAGCACCGTAGCGCCGTCGCGGCATACCGGTGCATTCAAGACGGCGGCCCCATGGCGCTCCGACAACAGATCGTGCAAGGCAATCATGCCGCCTCCGAACGCGCGGCTCGCGGCAGCACCACCAGATAACGCCAGATGACCTCGGCGACCAGCAGCACGCCGATCAGCCCATAGGCGATCGCGCCGTTATAGAGCGACCAGTTTGCGCGGCTCCAATAGAGCGCCGTATAAGCGGAGAACGCGCCGTTCAGCGCGAAGAATACGCACCACACCTGAGTCACGCGCCACGTATGGCGCACGGCGCCAGGCGGCAGATCCGGATTGCCCAGCCGCGCGAATTTTTCGATCATCGACGGCCCGCGCACGAGCGTCGCACCGAACGCGATCAGCAGACCCAGATTGACGAGCGACGGATAGAGGCGCAGCAGCAACTCGCTGTTGGTGAACACGATTGCGGCCGATGCGCAGCTCAGCAAGCCGACCACGGTCCAGTCAATCGAGGAGAGCCGACGCAGCGAGGTCGCGACCGGACCGCTGCCGGCCCAGCGTTGCAGCCACAGAATCGCAAACAGCATGCAGCCGACATAGCGCGGCGTGTCCCAGCGCCAGGCACACAGAATCAACGCGGGATACGCGAGTTTCAGCAGAACCTGCACCACCGTTTTGGCCCAATGGCGCTCAGTATCGGGCGATGCCCCGGCGGGCTGGTTCGCCGCCGCTTGCATTCGCGAGCGCACGGATGGCATCAGCCTTGTGCCGCCAGCAGGGATTCGACCGCACCGATCACATCGCCGACCGTGCGCACCGACTTGAATTCTTCCGGCTTGATGCGGCGGCCGGTCATTTCCTGCAATTTGATCGCGAGGTCGACGGCGTCGATGCTGTCGAGATCGAGGTCCTCGAAGAGATGCGCGTCTGGCGTCACGCGCTCCGGCTCGATCGCGAAGTTCTCTTTGAAGATGGCGCGGATGCGCTCAAGAATCTCTGCCTCGTTCACGATTAATCCCCTTTTCTTGTGGTTTCGTTCACAGCATGCGCCGTTTCGCGTTGACTCGCGACCAGCGCGGCCAGCGTGCTGATCGAGCGGAAATGCTCGCGGGTGCGTTCGTCGTTCGCGGCGATGGTCAGCTGGTATTGTTTGCGCAGCACGATGCCGATCTCGAGCGCGTCGATCGAGTCGAGACCGATGCCGTCGGTATCGAACAACGGTGCGTCGTCGTCGATATCGGCCGGGCTCAGGTCTTCCAGATCGAGGGCTTCGATCAGAAGCTGTTTAATTTCCAGTTTTAAAGAATCCATAATCGAACAGGTGCTGAGTAATGTGAGCTTCGATGGCGCTGGTCACGCTGCGCGCCGCGAGAGACGGTGAAGTGTCGTGGTCGGCGAGTTGCTCGACGCCAAGCGGCTCGAGCACGTTCACGCGGATCCGGAAAGCGCGCGCCGGCACGTCGTACCAGCGCATCTGCTTCGTGAACGCCGGCGGATCGCAGTCCATCAGCACCGGCACGATCGGCGCGCCGACCTTCAACGCCATGTGCGCGAACCCGCGTGAGAACGCATGCAGCCGGTTCGGCGCGGGGCTGCGCGTGCCCTCGGGAAAAATAATCATCGTGTAGCCCGCTGCCAGCTGCCGTGCGCCGGCTTCGACGAGCTCCGACGGATCGGCATTGCTCACATACTCCGCCGAGCGCACGATCCCCCAGAAACACGGGTTGCCCCAATGCGCGTTTTTCACCACGCAACAGGCGCGCGGCGTGAGCGACAACAACACCATCACGTCCAGGTAAGTCGGGTGATTGGCGACCACGATCGCCGGGCCGCCGGCGCGCAATGCCTGCCCACCCGATACCTCCAGCTCCATCACGCCGATGCGCTGCAACACCGCGACCAGCGCACGGAAAAACCAGTGAATCACAGTCGTCACCACGCGCTGCCGCGACGCCCGGTGCGGCCACAGCCACGCGAGCGGGAACACCAGCACCGAAAACAGCACGCCGCAGATGCCGAACACCACGAAGGCCATGCCTGTCGCGCAGAACCGCCAAACGTAATCAAGCCGCGCGTTCATGCCACCTCCAATGCCAGGCCGCGCCAGCGGCTTGCCAGACGGCGGCCCTACCGGTTTCCAGACAGTGCTGCAGCGCCTGACTCTGGGTCGCGAAACTTTCTTCCGTGCCTGCTTCCTGCTCGGCCAAGGCTGCCTCCGGCCCACCTGCGCCGGACAACGTGCAGACCAGCTGCCCCGTCGCCGCTTCGTCGCTCAGCAGGATCGCGATCGCGCCGCCCTGCACTTCGTCTTCAATCGTGCCGTACGCCTGATCGGCCGGTTCGTCAGCGTACACCAGCAATACTGGTGCCCCGGGCTGCGTTGCGTATTGCGCGTACGCTTCCAGCAGCGCGTAGCCGAGCGTCTCGGCGCCGGCCGAGATCGCGCTGGCAGCGGAACGGTCGCCGCGCGCGATGCCGAACACGCCGGTCATGGCGTTCAGCACTGAGAGGCTGAAGGCGGTCGGCGAAACCGGCTCGCCCGCGCTGATGGTACGCAGGATGTCCGTGGTGCGCCGCAATTCGCCGTGGCGTGAAGCGAACACGACCCGGACCTCGTCTTGCGCCACGCAGTCGTGCGCGACCTTCAGGGCGACTCTGGACAGCGTGCTCAGGCGACGCCGCACGATCGGCTCGATAAAGCCGATGTCGGGTGCGGCAGAAGCGGCAGCAGGCCAGCTAGACCAGCGAGCGACCGGAATGGTCCAGTGCAGATCGGGCATATCGGTGTTCGCGCGTAGAAGCGAGGAGAGGCTGAGGGCGCCTGACGGAATACGCAGCCGTCACAGCGTATGCGCGCCGCGCGGAACGACAATCTCCAGCCGGGGGTCAATCCAATCTTCTTATATAGGGTTCAGCGATTTAACGGCACTTGGCCCCGATTATTTAGGTGCCTTTGCCAATTAGTCTGATGGATTGACTCAGGCTCCCTGTGGTCGCCGGAATCATACTGAATATTGTGGATTAAATCAGCCACAAAAGACGTATCTATCTGTATCCGTATCGCGGGTGCGACGGAACCCTGGACAACGTCAAAATATAAGCCCGGCGGCCCTTGCGCGTCCATGAGCAGCCCGTAAAGCCGCTTGCAGCGAGCTCCGCGGGCCCGGTGGGCCCAGCCACATCAGCAAATAGGCGCGAATGCTTTCAATTAACTTTCTAAACAAGTGTTTCGTTTCGGCACATTTCAATGCTTAGGGGCCGTTCTGCTGAGTTAGATGCCGTGCGTCTCTCGAATCTCGCCTGCGACTTACGCAGGCTTACCGCAGCGCCTTTTTTCCATATCGCGGCAGAGCCATCGGCTTCCGGTCAAAAGTACGCTCTCGCGGATTGCAAAACAAAACGGCCTGGCAGGATGACCTGCCGGGCCGTTTTTGTTGCGCCGCAGCGTGAGCGGTTCGCCGTGAAGGCGTAGTACCTATTGCACTTGTCGCACTTACTGCACGACCTTCGCACCCGCCGCCGAAGCCGGTGCGGCCGCGGGGGCGGGGCCCGTCGTCGCGACTTCGTTCGAGGCCCCGCCGTTCTTGTCGACGGGAAGCTTCACGGTATGGACCACGCCGTTACCGAGCGGGAAGTCCGCCAGCGCGCTACGCGCCAGATACGGCATGGCTCTCACCAGCGACGATTCTTCGTCCGAGTTGCGCGCCGTCACGTTATAGACCTCTTTACCACTGGCGCGCTCGGTGATCCGTACGCCGAGCAGGTGCGTGAAGATCGGGTAGCTCTGATTCACATAGGCGGTCGGAAACGCGCCCCACGGCCCCCACGGATCGAACGGCCGGCCCCAGTACGGCGCCGGCCAGGGGTTGTAATACACCGGCTGCGCGACCGTCACCATGTCCGAGCGAATTCCGTAAGAGAGGCCCACCAGATAACGCGCCTGGGACGTGTCGACCTGACGGAACGCATGCGTGGCAAGCTCGTTGCCGACGAGGCGCTCGTAGGTGGTGAGTTCGAGATTATTCTGCTGATCCCCCGCCCGCGTGAAGGCATAGGTACGGGTGGCGTCGTTGCCGCTCCAGTCGGAGAACGCCGTGACCTGGGAAGTCACGTAGCTCGTGCAGCCGGACAGCAGCACCGTCAGCGTGGCCAGCAGCAGCGTGGCGCGGCGGGTCCATCGATCTATTTTCATGGTCTACCTCGTGATGCCTGTTGTTGCCATTCTTGAGCGGGTTGGCTCATGCGCACCCTTTGCTGCGCAGAGCGGCCCCGATAATACGCTGACCAGGCGAATCGGTAAAAAGTTCGAGCCGCACAATCCGCCGAGCCTTTGTACAATGGCTCGACAAGCCCGGCTCGCGCGCCATAAGCACGCTTGACGGCTCGAGTCCCATCACTACAGAACGCCATGGCCGATACCGCAACGCCCAATGTGATCCGCCGCGCCGATTACGCGCCGCCTGCCTTCCTGATCGACACCGTCGCACTGGAGTTCGATCTGATCCCCGAACGCACCGTCGTCAGGAACAC
>DASVNP010000070.1:0-4740 GCA_036383775.1 Paraburkholderia sp.
ACCGTGGTTTCCCAGTTCGGATTCCAGTTGTGCGAATAACCACCACGGAAACCCCAGGCCGTCGTCAGCTCAAGCGGGCCGCCGGTGCCGTAAACGGCGTCGAACAGCTGCGCCACGGCAAAGGTGTTATACGCAGCACCATTACCACCACCAAAGAGATCGAAGTTGTTGCCGGTCGTACCGCCGATGATGTACTTGGTCGCGCCCTTCGACCAGGTTCCATCCAACGACAGCTTGTCGCCAGGGCCGGTCGGCAGGTTCTTCAGCTGGATGCCAGCCGAAAGCGCGCCGCCCACCTTGTTCTCTGGATGACCCGATGGCTCCACAACCGTCAAACCGGAAGCTGGAGTGCCGTTCGAATAGTAGTTCGCATTGACAACGTGCAGAGCACCCGACACCTGGAAGGTGAAAGCAGCCTGATCAACACGCACGTTGGCGACTACGTCGGGAGCGATGTTGCCACCATACGAGTTGCCCCACACGCCCTGCGAAATCGCACCGACAGCAGTCGCGTTCGAAGCACCAACCGTGGCGCCCGCAGTACCGGAGAAGGCGAGCGCTGTCGAATAGGTCGTGCTGGCGTTCAACAACTGAGCGCGGTTGATGGTGCGGTTGTCTTCAACACCCAACTGAGCCGAAATGCCGTTACCGAACTGCCACGTGTAGGCGATCTGGGTGATGCCAGTCGCGTTGTCGTAGCCACCGAGAAGGTTGGACGTATTCAGACCAACGGGTGTAGCACCCCAAGGGGTCTGGAAGCCGGAGATCGCCTTACCGAAGGTGAAGCCCGCGAACTGGACGAAGCCGAAGTCGGTGGTCAGAACACCGGAGGACGGACCGTCGCCGGAGGTGTGCTGGAAGTTGCTCGACCAGTAGGTGCGGACAACGCCGTATTCGGTGGCGGTGCGGGTGTCGATGTTCAACTGGGTGCGCGTGCGGGTGACGAAGTAATCCGTCGACCGGTTCTGCTGACCCAGGTTGTTGCCGTTGTCCCATGCGGGCTTTTCGTGGGCGCCAGCATTGATGCTCACGTCCAGCTGCGCGTAGCCGCCCAGCTTGATGCAGGTATCAGTGCCGGGAATGTAGTAGAAACCAGCTCCATACAGGGAGCAGATCTTCACGTACTGGACCGCTTTCGCCTTGACGGGAAGATCAGCCGCCTGCGCTCCCGCGATAGCGGCCAAGCCGGCCGCCGAACCCAGGATAAGGCTCTTAATCTTGCTCATAAAACCTCCAAAATTGATCAATTGAGGAAAGGCCCGGTCCCCGTGGCGAAAGCCACATCCTAAGTCTCAGCCCTAATCCCCGCTCACCGCCGATGATTTTTGCTTTATCCTTCGCGACTGAACGCGAGCGGCTAAGAACGGAATCACCGAAGGCACATCCGGTGTTCCGGATGACCAGGGAACAATGCCTGCAAACTTAAACTGATTACAATAATTGATTTACTCATGCTTTTATTTGACCGTGATCGTGTGCTTTCCTCGCAACATCGGCGTCATTGAAGCGTCATATCCGCTGATTGCTTTAGAACTTTAGTTGACCTACTTTCTCTCAATAAAACACCTAGGGTAGGAAAAAATGGTCGGCAAAAACGTCGCCAAGAAAATTTCATCCAGAAGTCATATTGCGGACCTGCGCGGCGGCAAAGCACCGCGACGCGGGCCTGATGACGCCCAATTCCGCGACTTCGTCTGGAATATCATTTCGATCAACACGCATCTCGAGGAGGTCCGCTCAATCTGGGCGAAGCTGCTGGACATCACCTGTCCTCAATGGCTGATTCTCATGGCGGTCAACGATCTCGATCAAGGCAAGGGCATTTCCGTCCGCGAAGTTTCGACAAAACTTCATGTCGATCCTTCGTTCGTGACGACACAGACAAAAAGTCTGGAGAAGCACGGCTTCATGCGCCGTGTCGCATCGAAGGAAGACGCCCGCGTCGTGCTGATGTCGCTAACCGAGAAGGCGCACAAGCAGATCTCGAATCTGTACTCGCAACAAATGCTCGCCGACAACCTCGTCTATGCGGATTTCTCCGACCAGACGATGCGCGAACTCAACGCCAAACTCTCCACGATGAAAGATCGCGTCGCCAAAGCCGCTCAGGTGCTCGCCGCAGACCTGTAGGATCACGCATTCGCGGGCACAGGGGCCACGACAAAGCGGGCTAATATCCAGTCGAAGACAAATTCGTTGCCGATGGTCGGGTTATCGGAATGACCGTGCGCGGCGGCCGTCTCGGCAGCCGAAAAAACCTTCAGCGTCACATCCGCGCCCTCGTCCTTCAGCGCGGTACACAGAGCGACGGCATGGCGGGTATCGAGCCAGTCATGCTCACCGAAGGTCATCAGGATCGGACACTTGATACTGGTGATGCCGCCATGACGCTGCAGCCTGCGAATCTCATCGCCGATGGCGTCCTGACCGCCGTCACCGGGCATCCATTCCGTCGCCGTCACGCGCTGGTGCAAGTCCCAGATTCCGGCATCACACACCGCCGCGGCAAACCGGTCGTCCAGACCAGCCGCACGTGAGGCATAGGCCGCGCCCAGTCCATTGCCGAAAATAGCGATCCGCTGCTCGTCGATGTCGCCGCGCGCGATCAGATAATCCACACAGCAACTGACCGCCGTCTCGACCTCGTATCGCACCATCCCCTTGATCCTGGGCGCACTACCCTGCCCTGGCAGATCGGCTAGCAGCAGCGACAGACCGCGCGAATGGGCCTGCCGCAACAGCGTATGCAGGTGCTCATCCTTGAAGTGATCCGATCCGCCGACGCAGACAACGATCGGCGCCCGAGCGTCCGCCCCGGGGGCGCGCAGGAAATAGGCTTCGACGAATCCGTCCCCAAAGCAGGGAATCCGGACCCGTTCGCCGCCCGACGGTTGATGCGTAACGACAAGATGAGAGCATGTCCGCATCTGTTCGAGCGCATCGGCGCGCCGATTATCATCGAGCTTCAGGAAGACTTCCGAGGTCCGGTAATAGTTGGATGCTCGTAACCAGTTGCTGATGGCCGAGTGGATATTGCCGGCTGCGCGCGCGTGATCGCCGCGCACCTTGTTGGTATCGGCGACCGCCCTCCAGGCGCGATACCAGCTCTCGTCGTCACCCGCCGCGATGCGGCTCGCCGTCAGAAAGCATTCCGAGATCGTGCTGCCACCCTCCTGCGCCGAACCCAGCACGCGCATGAACTGAAGACTGTAGTCCCCATTGTCGGGCCATTGCATCCAGCCACCCGGCTCGTAACGCGGAGGCGAAGCATTTGTAGAATTTTCTTTCGACAAAGTAGTCAACACGATGCAATTTAACCAGCCGTCGGAGGGCAGCCTTTCGGCACACATAACAGAGTTATGAAGCAGCAAGAATTGTGCGCAAGGTAAACAGAGGCACCGCATTGCAGCTATGATCACTGCACAGCATCAATGTTACAGGGGGATGACAGAGAGGTGATGCGGCGCGTGCATATTGTCGCACCTGCGCTGCCTCTTCAGACGGCGACTACAGGATCCTGTCCGCCGGTTTATCGCGTGGCCGCACAGGAAATATCCGGCACAAAAGCAGCACACGAGGCCGAGTTATAAACTCCTCGATCAGATCGCGGCCTTGGCATCCGCGGCGCGGACGATCACGCCATACCAGCCGAGGCCCTTGTAGGTCTCGTAGCCGGGGGTGGCGTGAAACGCCACCAAGGCACCCGCTTTGTCCTGATAAAAACCGCTATTGCGCTTTTCCATGGCAAGTGGAAAGCGCTCTGTGAGCAAACCCTTCCCGTCTGACGATGCGATCACACGGAAGCTGGCATCGACCAGCAGCACGCGGGTCATCTCATCCTCCACGCGAATGCCCTGCACGATGGCGCGGGCCTGCGACTCCCAATCGAAATGGATGGCCAGGATTCCGAGCGGCCGTCCCTGCGACTGACCACCGGCACGCACGCTCGCACAATAGGTCGCAACCTGCGCGTCACCCAGCATCGGCTGACGCTCGACATCTCCGGCGACGTAATCGTCGCCCGATTTCAATGCACGCGCCTGGCGAAACCAGGCTGCCTCGGCGACACTGCGGCCCCTCACATCGAACTTGTCTGCCCTACCGTTCGCCAGCACGACGCCGTCGAGACTACACAACCAAATGTCCGCGTAGACCGTGTAGGCGCCCAGGATCACGCCGAGCCGTTCGCAGGCGTGGGTCGTAGCCGCGCCATTGGGCTCCGTCGCACATTCGACCACGGCCGAATCGGTCGCCCACCAGCGAACGTCGCAGGTCCGCTCGTAAAGATTGCGATCGATCAGTTCGATGGCATTGAGTGACAGGTCGACCATGCGCTCACCCAACGCGCGGCCGGTCATCTCGGCTATCGATTGCATCAAGTCGCCGGTTCGCTTGACCAGCTCGGATTCGAGCTGATGCGCGATCGCCTCGATGCGCTGGCCGACGTCACGGACCTCCTGCGCGACGACGGCAAAGCCGCGCCCCTGTTCGCCCGCTCGCGCACTTTCGATCAGCGCATTCAGCGCCAGCATCTTCATCTGGCCGGTGATCTGCTTGATGTTCTTGGTTTTGTCGCAGGCGATCTGATTGACTTCAGCAGTCAGACGCCCGGTAAGCGAGGAAATATCGGATACATCCTCGGTATCCGCCGTGGCTGCGTATTCGACCCGTGACATGTGTGGATTGCTGCCGAAATGCTGGAGTTCCGTCGTGGAACCACATCACCACAGTGTGGTTACC
>DASVNP010000071.1:0-2821 GCA_036383775.1 Paraburkholderia sp.
GCAAGGCACGGCCGCCGATCTGATCAAGCTGTCGATGATCGCGGTGCAGAAGTGGATCGAAGAGTCGAAGGTCGGTACGCGCATGATCATGCAGGTGCACGACGAACTGATCCTCGAAGTGCCGGACGCGGAATTGTCCGATGTACGTAAGCGCTTGCCGGAACTGATGTGCGGTGTCGCCGCGCTGAAAGTGCCGCTGGTCGCCGAAGTGGGCGCCGGCCTGAACTGGGAAGAAGCGCATTGACGTGCATGTGACGGCGCGTGCGATAGGCGATATCGTCGCGCGCATGTCACATATGCGTATTGATGGCTTGTGACAACCCGTGCCGCTCACGGACAATCGCCAGGACAGACGGCGCGCGTTTCATGCTTCATGCGCGCCGTTGCGACGCATAACCCATCGGCAAATACGGAGAGTTCAATGCATCGTTTTATCGTCGTTGGCGGGGGCGCGGGGGGACTGGAACTGGCGACGCGTTTGGGCGACCGCTATGCACCCCATAAGAACAAAGGCGGCGTGCAGGCGCAAGTGACGCTCGTCGACCGTAATCCAACCCATATCTGGAAGCCGCTGCTGCATGAAGTGGCAGCCGGCAGCATGGACCCGTTCACCCAGGAACTCGAATATGCGGCGCAGGCGCGCTGGCACGGCTTTGAGTTTCAGCAGGGCGATCTGACCGGTCTGGACCGCGCGAACAAGCGTCTCACGCTGGGTACCGTGCTCGACGACGACGGCGCTGAATTGCTGCCCGCACGTGAACTCGAATACGACACGCTGATCATCGCGATCGGCAGCACCACGGCGTTCTTCGGCGTGAAAGGCGCGTCGGAGTTCTCCCTCGCGCTCGACACAGTCAGTCAGGCGGAGCGCTTCCGCAAACGCCTGATCGCGGCCTGCATGCGCGCGGAGCATCAGGTGCACGAACCGGTCGAATCGGGCCCGGGAACGTCGTCGACCTCTACTGAGCCGCGCATCCAGGTGGCGATCGTCGGCGGCGGCGCGACGGGTGTCGAACTCTCGGCCGAGTTGCGCAATACCGCCCAGGTGTTGTCCGCGTACGGTTTGCATAAGCTCGATCCGCGGCACGACGTCGGCATCGTGCTGATCGAGGCGGGGCCGCGCATTTTGCCGGCCTTGCAGGAGCGTGTGTCGACGGCCACCGCCGAATTGCTCACCAAGCTCGGCGTGAAGCTGATGATCGGCGAGACCGTGGCCGAGGTCGCGCCAGGCATGATCCGCACGGCCAGCGGCAAAACGGTGCGCGCCGATCTGACGGTATGGGCGGCGGGCATCAAGGCGCCCGCCATCCTGAGTGAACTCGACGGCCTGCCGGTCAACCGTCTGGGGCAACTCATCGTGCGCCGCACGCTGCAAACCGAAGTCGACGACAACATCTTTGCGCTCGGCGATTGCGCGGCCTGCCCATGGCCTGGCAACGAGCGTAATGTGCCGCCGCGTGCGCAGGCGGCTCACCAGCAGGCGAGCTTCCTGATGAAGGCGCTTGCGGCGCGGCTCGAGAATAAGCCGCTGCCTGAATTTACCTATCGCGACTTCGGTTCGCTGGTGTCGCTCGGGCACTTCAGCGCGGTCGGCAATCTGATGGGCGGCGTAATCGGCGGCAACATGCTGATCGAAGGGCTGTTCGCGCGCTTCATGTACATGTCGCTGTACCGGCTGCATATCGCGGCGCTGCACGGCTATGCGCGGATGGTGCTCGACACCTTCGCGCACTGGTTGCGGCGTACCACGCTGCCGCGGGTCAAGCTGCACTGACGGCTGACTGCGCTTGATAAGGTTGCAAGTGCAACAGGATGCGGGCGAAGCGTATCCTGTTGCCTCCAACCTTCACCCGAGGAGCGCCGCATGCTGAAACCCGATATCGACAGCCTGGTCCCGCACGTTCCCTTCAATCGACGCACCTTTATTAAAGCCGCGCTCGGCACCGGTTTCGCCGCGGCGGTGATGCCGGTGTCGGCGCAAACCATCCATACGGATAGCGATGGTCTCGAAGCCGGCGAGATTGGCGTGCGGTCGGGCGATACGCTCGTGCCGGCCTATCGCGCGCAGCCGAAGGGCAAGACGCATCTGCCGGTGATCATCGTGATTCACGAGGCGTTCGGCGTGCACGAGCATATTGCCGACGTGTGCCGGCGCTTTGCCAAGCTCGGTTATCTGGCAATCGCGCCGGATCTGTTCGTCCGAGAGGGCGATCCGTCGGTGCTGCCGACCATCCAGCAGATCAGCGAGCAGATTCTTAGTAAGGTGCCGGACGAACAGGCGCTGGACGATCTCGACGCCACCGTCGCTTGGGCGGGCGAGCACGGCGGCGATCTGAACCGGCTCGGCGTGAACGGGTTTTGCTGGGGAGGACGCATCGCGTGGCTGTATGCCGAGCACAATCCCCGGCTGAAGGCGGCTGCGGCGTGGTATGGCCGGGTCGGCGGCGATCACAGCGCAACGACGCCGGCGAACCCGCTCGATCGCGTGGCCGATCTGCATGCGCCGGTGCTAGGGCTGTATGGTTTGCAGGATCAGAGCATTCCGCAAGCGTCGCTCGAGCAAATGAAGCAGGCGATCGCTCAGGGTCCGCAAGCGGGCCGCGGCTCGCAATTCGTCGTGTACGACGACGCGGGCCACGCGTTTTTCGCGGATTACCGGCCGAGTTACAAGAAGGCCGATGCCGAGGACGGCTGGCGGCGTGTGCTGGTGTGGTTCAAGCAGCACGGAGTCGCCTGAGGGCGCCAGTTCGATACCTTCGGTTGACGCGCCATAACGGCGTGTCGATGTGCTCGGCTGGAAGAATGCAAAAGGCCGTGGCCG
>DASVNP010000072.1:0-2835 GCA_036383775.1 Paraburkholderia sp.
GCTGATCCTTGCCGAGCAGGTCGCCATTGGCGATGCGGAACAGCAGGGAGTAAGCGATTTGACCTGCGGCGCCGGTGACGGCAACGCGCTTTGCGGGCTTAGCCATTGAGAAATCTCCAGGACGATGCGTTAGACGCTAGGAAAAACGCCATTCTATATGCGCGTTCAGCGAAGCGTTGTGAAACACGGCGGAAATCACTCTTCGCGGACGGACTCGTAATCTGCCGAGCCCGAGCGGCGCGTTGCGGAGAGACCGCCATGCCGGAAACCTGTACTGCTGAGCGGGAGGACGGGCGCCGGGTAGCCGCTGCACGGTGCGGGCTCCTGCAAACAGCGCGTTTCGTCAAGCGTCTGACCAGCGAATGGCGGCGAATCGAAACCTGAACTGCGTGGGAACAGCATGGTGCAGAGTGGCTGCCGGTGCGTCGCGGCGCTGCTTCAAGCCGCTTCCAAAAAACCCGCAAACCCTTGCTCGACAGGGAGTGTAGGAGTCGCCAGACACAAAGTCAACATTATCTTATGTCTTATATAAGACATATCTGTTGCGGGAAAAACCCTAGACGCGTACTAGCCCTTTATGATGAAATGCGCGCATGAATGCGAACCCGGCGAACACGACGAATCCGAGCGGCCAAGCGGTCGCGGGAGAGGGCGTACCCGCTGCCGCCCCGGCCACCTCGCCTACTTTCAGCCCCTTGTACCAGCAGATCAAGGGGTTGATCACGCAGAGCCTCGAAAGCGGCGAGTGGAAGCCCGGCGAGATCATTCCTAGTGAAGTCGAATTGGCGGCGAGATTCAAGGTCAGCCAGGGAACGGTGCGCAAAGCGATCGACGAGCTCGCCGCCGACAACCTGCTGGTGCGCCGCCAGGGCAAGGGTACGTTTGTTGCAACGCACAACGAAGATCGCGCCCAGTTCCGCTTTCTCCGCTTACTGGCTGACGATGGCGCGGAACACCCGCACGTCAGCCGCCTGCTTGAATGCCGGCGCTTGCGCGCTTCGGCGGACATTGCCAGGCAACTCGATCTGAAGCCGGCCGATCCGGTTGTGTTGATCAAGCGTTTGCTGCAGTTCGACGGCGAAGTGACCGTGCTCGATGAAATCTGGCTGCCCGGCGCGGTGTTCCGCGGGCTCACGCTCGAGCGCTTGTCGGAGTATAAAGGTCCCCTCTACGCGATGTTCGAGACGGAGTTCGGAACACGCATGATCCGCGCAACGGAGAAGATCCGCGCGGTGGCAGCCGAGCCGTCCGTCGCCGACCTGCTGAATGTGCCCACTGGTTTTCCATTGCTGTCGGTCGAGCGCGTGTCCTATACAGATGGAGACCGGCCGGTTGAGGTGCGCCGTGGTTGGTATGTCACAACCGGGTATTACTATCAGAACGATCTAAGCTGAGTGTGACTGTGTGAGGGCGCCACATCCCACGTGCGCGCCTGTTTGAGGGCGTCTTTATCGCGCTTGCTGTAACGGACCTGTCGTGGTTTTCGCTGCAGCGCGATATAAAAAGGCGCTAAAATTGCGGATTAGTGTGACTACATAGTAGGGGTCTAGCATGGCTGAAGCCGTAAAAAAACCGAGGCCGGAATTCCGGAACATCGGTATCGGGCAGATATTGACGGCGTACCGTCTCCCTCTAGCGGGGCGAGTGTCGATCGTGCACCGCTTGAGCGGTGGTCTGCTTTTTGTTTTTCTTCCGTTCCTGCTGTACCTCTTCGATCAGAGCCTGACTTCCGAGCTTAGTTTCGAAGTCTTCAAAGGTTTCCTCTCCAACATCGTCGTCAAGCTCATCACGCTCGTTCTCGCGTGGGCCTTCCTGTTCCACTTCTGCGCCGGTATCCGTCACCTCGTGATGGACACGAACCACAACGCGGTCACGAAGGAAAAAGGCAAGTCGACCTCCATCGTGGTTCTCGTCGTGTCGTCGCTGCTCACCATCGCATTCGCGGCAAAACTGTTCGGAGCATTCTAAAAAATGTCATCAAATAACCGAATCGGTTCGAAGCGTCTGGTCGTCGGCGCCCACTACGGTCTGCGCGACTGGCTGGCGCAACGCATTACCGCCACCATCATGGCGGTCTACACGGTGATCCTGCTCGCCTGGTTCTTCGGCGCGCGCGATTTCTCGTACGACGGCTGGGCGTCGATCTTCGCCACGCAATGGATGAAGCTCGCCACGTTCGTCACGCTGCTGTCGCTGTTCTATCACGCGTGGGTGGGTATCCGTGACATCTGGATGGACTATGTGAAGCCCGTTGGCACGCGTCTGTTTCTTCAGGCGCTGACGATCGTCTGGCTGCTCGCCTGTGCGGGCTACGCTGCGCAGATTCTCTGGAGAGTGTAAAAGAATGGCTGCAATCAAAAATTCTCTGCCGCGTCGCAAGTTTGACGTGGTTATCGTCGGCGCAGGCGGCTCGGGGATGCGCGCTTCGCTGCAACTCGCGCGCGCCGGCCTGTCGGTCTGCGTGTTGTCCAAGGTGTTCCCGACGCGTTCGCACACGGTCGCGGCACAAGGCGGCATTGGCGCCTCGCTCGGCAACATGAGCGAAGACAACTGGCACTATCACTTCTACGACACGATCAAGGGTTCCGACTGGCTCGGCGACCAGGACGCGATCGAGTTCATGTGCCGCGAAGCACCGCACGCTGTCTACGAACTGGAGCACATGGGCATGCCGTTCGACCGCAATGCGGACGGCACGATCTATCAGCGTCCGTTCGGCGGCCACACGGCTAACTACGGCGAAAAGCCGGTGCAACGCGCCTGCGCGGCGGCTGACCGTACCGGTCACGCGCTGTTGCACACGCTGTACCAGCAGAACGTGGCGGCCAAGACGCA
>DASVNP010000073.1:0-4056 GCA_036383775.1 Paraburkholderia sp.
GTTCGCGCGCGCTCATACCAGTTTCGCGACGATTATGTTGCGGCCACGCCACCCTGGTATCGCGGTGAACTGCACCTTGGCTTCACACTGCTCTTCACGGGGGGAGTGATCGGGTACTGTTTCACGCGGCTTCATGCGCCCACACTTGCCGAATGGATGGCGGTCATTCCGCTCTTTCTGTTCGGCAACTGGGCGGAGTGGGCCGCGCATCGCTACGTGCTGCATCGCCCGACGAAGTATTTCAGCATGATCTACAAGCGGCACTGCGCGGTCCATCACAGGTTCTTCACGCACGTCACGCTCGAATACAAGGGCCAGCGGCAGTGGCGCGCCTTGTTGTTTCCGCCGTTTGCGCCGGTCGCGTTTGTGCTGGCGGCAGTGCCGTTCGCACTCTTCATTGGTTATGTGTTCTCGCACAATGCGGGATATATCGCGCTGCTCACGATGGCGGCCTACTACCTGATGTACGAGGGGCTGCACACACTGTCGCACGTCACCGACAGCCCGTTGCTCGACCGCGTTCCGTTCGTCCGTACCGTGCGACGCTTGCACGTCACGCACCACGATCCCGAACTGATGGCGACGCAAAACTTCAACCTGACGTTTCCCATCTGCGACACGCTGTTCGGCACGCGCAGGGATGTGCCGCGCACCGCATGCGAACCGCTGGCGCGTCGTCCATAAAGAGCTTCTGCGACTTTTTCGAAATAAGGGGCCCGACACCCCCCCAAGCCGCCGGTCGATAGAGGACGGCGAGCGTCCGCATGTGATCGGCTGACAGGACGTTCGCAGGTGACGTGCCGATATCTTGGTTGTTCGCGGCGGTTGCGGTACCGGAAGTGTAGAGCCAGGATGCGGCCCTTTCTACCAGCGGATCTCACGAAATCATCTGGTAGAAGTGTGCTGCACATGGCGCCCAAAACCGGCGGTAGCCTATCCTTCCATCACTTTTTCTATGTTGCGTTTCGGCCGCGGAGTTCAACATTTTCCGCGAGATTGATCCGCTGAGTCTGTGGGGTTGCATGTTCGATTCCGTTGGTTCCGTGAGGAAAGTCCGTCAGCTGGTCTGCGAGAATGAGATCTTAGTGCCTATTGAGTTGGTGGGATCAAAGTGCCAGTGTGTCGACTCCGAACCTGTGGTTTCCGAGGTCATCTGAGCAAATTTGGGCAGAGCGATAGCGTGGGTTGCTCCTGCGTCTGGCTAGAAACTGACGGGTACCTGCGCTACGTCAGCTAGCTCACGTTTGCCGGTCTGCGATGTACCCGCAAGTAGTCCACAGAGCTACCCGACCAAGTCTGACGGTAGGGTTACTTCAATTCTGCAGGCGCCTATTTGACGATTGCCCACTACGCGAACCTGTTTGGCGGGTGACTGCGCGATTCCGCTCGGGCAGTCCAACCGTCGGAAGGGGTATTGACGAACCATTTCGCTATTCGCATGATGGTCCCGAAGGCGATGGATGGGAGGGAATCGTGCCGGGTGGAAAGAGCTACACACGGGCGCAGTGGGATGAGTTTGTCCATGCCCTGGAGGCATTGCCGGAGAAACCCACGATTGACGATCGAGTGGGATTGATCGAGTGGGGATTCGGGGTCAGTTTGCAAGGACCGGGTCGGAAGCGCATGCGTGTCATTTTCTTGCCTGTCGGGGTGATTTATTTTGCTGTGTGGGTAGGATGATGGGTAGGCCGTCGTCAGGCAGAGCGGGAGTCAAACCTGGCAGGGCTTTGCGGACGGCTGTTGGAGTCGGCTGCCTAGCAAGAGGGAGAGCGTAGTGCGGCTCTCCGTGAAAGCGCTCTCAGCACGAACCGGCCGCACGTTTGCTTGTCTGGATCTGCGTGGATGAGCTTTTTCATTGCGTTGTGCTAAAACTGACGTTGGCAGAGGGGAATACAAGCGGCGGACATCTCGGCGACAAGACCAAAACCAATGTCGAGAGCATCGACGCGTTGAAGGGTCTTATTCAATTGCGAGCGCTCATTCTCGATCGCATTAAGATCGCCAACATATTGATTCCTCGAGAGCCTACTTCGACTGCAAGTACTCGTTGTCCGCAACACCAACGTCGAAAACTTCGTTTCGCTGAAAGATTTTGGTGAACTGCAGGTACTTTATCTTGCCCAAACCGGGATCCAGCACATCAGAGCCTTGAAGGGCCTCGCTGCACTGCGCACGCTCGAACTTTCGCATACCTTATTCAGGACGTGGAAGTATTGGAAGGCTTGACGGGCGTTGAAAACACTCGTGCTCAAGGACACAGACGTCTGGAACGCGGACGAGCTCAAAGCCGATTTACCGAATACCGTTGTGCATTTTTGACATAAAACCTGGTAGCGGCGCAGTGCTGCACACGTATCCGATTACACTGAGCGGGTCGGGCCATGCCTCCGACGATTCAGACTATCAGGCTAAGGCCCTCGAAGCGGCAGCGCACAGCCGGCTTGTGCCGGACGCTGAACTAGCCAGGATGCACACGGCTCGGGGCGGTCAGATGGCGCCCTACGGCGGACCTTGAGAAAAATTCGGAAACGAAGCCGGGGTTGGACCAGGCTCTCCGCGAACGCGCTTACCTGCTCTGGGAGAAAGATGGACGCCCCGATGGGCGCGCGGAGGAGTACTGGCATCGGGCCCTCGACCAGCATCTTCGGGAGCGGGCCTACGTTCTGTGGCAGCAGGAAGGAAGGCCCGAAGGGCGACAGGATGAATACTGGCGTCGGCTTGTCAATTTCCAGGCGGATTGATTCCTCGCGGCCGGGGAATGTCGAGGGCGTTGAACGATAGCAAACGGCTTTGGCGTCCCGCTGCTCCTGGCGTTGGCGCAACGATCTCTTCGCTCCTTTCTCGGAAGTTTGAGGCGACAGCTTCAAGACGCTCGCAGAAAAACAGAAGGCGAGCTACGAGACAAAGCGCGGCCCGAAGGGTTTGCGGGCCGCGAACATTTCGCCGCCGTAACGTATCGCAAGGGCCGGTCTGCCGGCCTTTGCTTGACTAGCATCCTCGCGGAGCCACGCACTTCCGATCTGATTGCGGCGTTTCTCCGGATACGGCTGAAACCGGACACCGGAATCTGGACAGATGACGCGCTCCTGACGGCAACCCGCTTCCCCAAATAAGAAAGCGGAAGCAACGCGGTTGGACGTCAGGCCCAGGCGCGGCACCACCGCAGCACTCGCGGCACATGACCGTCGTGCAAGCAAGTCCGGCATTGCGCGCGATGGCTATCAATTCCGTCAACCCTTCTCCGGGCGCGGGGTATTACCCGACTGCAGTGCAACACGCAACTGGTCAAGCGTATAGGGCTTGCGCAGCGCCGACCAGCTGAAGGGGAATTGCTCGTGGTCGGGGATCGCGTTTCCGGAAGCGAAGATAATCCGGAGCCCTGGACGAATGGCAAATGCGCGCTGCGCGAGTTCTATGCCTGCCATGTCAGGCATTACGACGTCTGTGAACAGTATGTCGAAGTCGTGGGCTTCGATCGCGTTTAAAGCCGCCGCTGCGTTTTCGGCGCGCTGCGGGCTTATCCCGATCAGCATGAGAAGCTCACACACTGCGTCCAGCGACGCGGCGTCGTCTTCAACGACAAGCAGGCGCAGGCTCTCCGGGTGCCAGACAGACCCGGCGCCATCACCTGGGTGCGTACCAGCCGCACCGGCCTCGATCGCGTCGGTATCGCTGTTTCCCAGCACTTGCCGCACCTTGAAGGCGAGCTGCTGACGACTGTATGGCTTGCTCAGCAGCTCCACGCCGGGATCCAGCCGGCCACCATGCACGATCGCGTTCTGTGTATAGCCCGACGTGAAAAGCACTTTCAGCCCCGGCAGAATCTCGACTGCTCTTCGAGCCATCTCCGGGCTGCGCAGCGCTCCCGGCATCACCACGTCCGTAAACAGCAGATCGATATGTACGCCGCTCGAAATGACGGTCAACGCCTGCTCCGCATCGTTGGCCTTGAGCACCGCATAGCCGAGACCGGTAAGAAGTTCGACGACAGTCGATTGAACCTTCAAATCGTCCTCGACGACCAGGATAGTTTCGTTGCCGTGTTTCAGGGTGCCC